>JASFTE010000130.1:0-9640 GCA_050114035.1 Armatimonadota bacterium
GCGCCCCAGTACCGCTGCCGGGACACCGACCAATCCCGCAGCCGGTACGTCACCGGACCGTTCGCGGATTCGCGGCCGATCCAGTTCCGCTGCATGCGCTTCACCTTCTCGGGCCACTCTGGCAGCCCATCCAGGCCATCCAGCAGCGCCTCCGCGTAGCGCGTGATGCGCAGGAACCACTGGCTCATGTTCCTGATCTGCACCTTCGAGTCGCAGCGCTCGCAGCGCCCGCCGGCCGCCTGCTCGTTGGCCAGCACCGTCTGGCACTCGGGGCACCAGTTCGCCGGCGCCTCGGCGCGATACGCCAGCCCCGCCTCATGCAGCCGCAGGAACAGCCACTGGGTCCAGCGGTAGTAGGCAGGCGAGGACGTGTTGATCTCCGTGGACCAGTCGTGCCGGGTGCCGAGCCGCTGCAGTGTCGGTTTCATCCGCTCGATGCACTGCCGCGTCAGGGCCGGCGGCGTCGTCGCGAGGCGCTGCGCCGCAATGTCAGTGGGCAGGCCGAAGGCATCCCAGCCGATGGGATGCAGGACACGGGCACCCAGTCGCTCCCGGTAGCGCGTCAGGGCATCCCCAATGGTGTAGAGCCGTGCGTGACCGATGTGGAGCTCGCCGGAGGTATAGGGGAGCATATCCAGGAGGTAGAAGCGCTGCTGCTCCGAATTGCTCCCGCCGTCGTGTGCGACCGCAGGGGGGTCATCCGTCCATCTGCTCTGCCACATCTCCTCAAACTGCGTCAGATTCCGAGCCCCGAGTACATGGTGCATCACTCCCTTTGGACGGCAGTGGTCAGTGGCCAGCAACGGCGAAATGCACGTGGCTCAGCGGCGAGTCGCTTTCTTCTTTGGCTTCTTGGTCGCTTTCTTCTTCGCCTTCTTTGCCGGCTTCTTGGCCCGCTTCTTGGCCTTCTTCGCCGGCTTGCGGCGCCTGGATCTGGCTGCCTCCGCTCCCTGCTCTTCGTGGAGGATCTTGTTGACGGCGTTGAGGTACGCCATCGCGCTGGCTTCCAGCACATCGGTGTGGGCGCCAATGCCGACGGCCGTGTGACCGTTGCGCTCCACGCGCACCGACGCCTCGCCGACCGCGGCCTTCCCCCCCGTGACGCCCCGGACGTGGTAGTCCACCAGGTGCAGCTTCACCCCCGTGAGTCGATCGATGGCCTTGTAGATGGCATCGACCGGCCCGTTGCCGCAGGCGGCGTCCTGCACGGTCTCTTCCCCGCGTCGCACACGCACCGTCGCCGTGGGAATGGCCTCAGTGCCGCTCGTGGTCTGGACGCTCTCGAGCTGATACGTCTCTGGCACCATGGACACGACGTTGTGCACGATGGCCTCCAGGTCGCTGTCGGTGACCTCGCGCCGCCGGTCGGCGATGGTGAGGAAGCGCTCGTATGCCTCCTCGAGTTGCTGGTCGCCCAGCTCATAGCCCAGATCAGCCAGGCGCTTGCGGAGGCCGTGCCGCCCGGAGCGCCGCGTCAGCACGATGCGGCTGCCGCTCAGGCCGACGTGCTCAGGCGTCATGATCTCGTAGGTGCGCCGGTCGCTGAGCACGCCGTGAATGTGAATGCCCGCGCCGTGGGCGAAGGCGTTCGCCCCGACGATCGCCTTGTTGGGCGGCACCGGGAAGCCGGTGAGCGTCGAGACCATCTTGCTCGCCCGGACGATCTCCCGCGTGTTCACTGTCGTCCTGGCATCGAACAGCTCCCCGCGCGTCTTGATGGCCATGACGATCTCTTCCAGCGCGGCGTTGCCCGCGCGCTCTCCCATCCCGTTGATGCAGCACTCCACCTGCTCCACGCCCTCGCGTACCGCCGCGAGCGAGTTGGCCACCGACTGCCCCAGATCGTCGTGGCAGTGCACGCTCAGGCGGGTCTGCTTGATGTTGGGCACCGTCTCCACGAGGTAGCGGATGATCTGAGCGAACTCCCACGGCGACGTGTAGCCGACCGTGTCGGGGATGTTGACCACGGTGGCGCCGGCGTCGATGACCCCCTCAACGACCTCGGCCAGGTATTCACGATTGGTCCGGCCGGCGTCCTCGGTGGAGAACTCCACGTCGTCGCACAGCGACCTGGCGTACGCCACCGCATCCACTGCCATCTTGAGGATCTCAGCGTGCGTCTTGCGGAACTTCTGCTCCACGTGGACATCGGACGTGGCGATGAACGTGTGGATGCGCGGCTTCTTCGCCCCCTGCACGGCCTGCCAGCACGTCGTGACGTCCTCCTCGCGCGCCCGCGCCAGCCCCGCGATGGCCGGCCCGCGGACCTCGCCGGCGATGGTCTTCACCGCCTCGAAGTCCTCCGGCGACGAGATCGGGAAGCCCGCCTCGATGACGTCCACCTTCAAGCGCGCAAGCTGGTGGGCGATCTGCAGCTTCTCGGGCACGTTGAGGCTCGCGCCCGGCGCCTGCTCGCCATCCCGCAGCGTCGTGTCAAAGATGTGGATCTTGCGTGCCATCGCTTCTACCTCCCTGGAGGCCAGTGGCCAGTTGCTCGAACGCCGACCACACGTGCGTCCCCACGCAACAAAAAAGCCCTCCGTCTCCTGTTAGAGACGAAAGGCCAATACCTTCCGCGGTACCACTCTGCTTGGCTGTCCCGGGCGCTCGGGCCCGACGCAGCCCTCTTTGGTCGGCACGGGAGAGCGCCTGCGCGTCTCCGATACCGCCTCCCTTGTAACGGCGGGAGCCCCGTCAGGGTCTACTCGGATCGGCTGATCTTTTCGGCCTGAGACTCGAGGGCGAGTTTCGGCGGGTTGAGGATATGCCTCGCAGCGCCCGGCAATTCTCTGAGATCCCGCTGCCGCCTACTGCTCCCCGTCTCTGTCTTTCGCTGTATTGTGGCCGGATGCTACCACACGGCGCGCACTATGTCAACCGTTCCGGTACACTTTGCCCCCGGCCGGTCATGCGCCGCTGCCCGTCCGCCGCCAGCGCGTGCCGCCAGCGGTGTCCTCGAGCACTATGCCAGCGGCGGCCAGTTCGTCCCGGATCTGATCGGCCCGGGCAAAATCGCGCGCCGCGCGCGCGTCCTCCCGCTCCCGGATTCTCGCCTCGATCTCCGCGTCAACGGTGCCCTTCTCGTGCTGGAACACCGCGAAGATCGCGTCGAAGTGCCGCATGAGGGCCTGGACCTGCTCGAGATCGCCCCGCCCCGCCGTACCGTCCGCCATCGCCGTATTGGCCGCGCGCATCAGATCGAACACGTGGCTCAGCGCCTGCGGCAGGTTCAGGTCGTCGGCGATGGCCTCATCGAACTTCCTCTCCGCCTCCTCGAGCGCCTGGGCGAGGCCGGCCCCCTCGGGGGCGCCCTTTTCCGCGGGAGCGGCGCCGAGCGCCTCGTCGAGGCGGTCCATGAAGTCGTGAATCCGCCCGAGCGCCCGGGCGGCGTCCTTGAGCGACTCGACGGTGAAGTTGAACTGACTCCGGTAGTGCGCCGTCGCCATCAGCGCGAGCCGGACGGCGGCCGGATCGTGCCCCTGATCCAGCAGCTCCCTGAGCACGACAATGTTCCCCACGGACTTCGAGATCTTCTGCCCATTGAGCAGGAGGAAGCCAGGATGCACCCAGAAGCGCGCGAAGGGCTGCCCCGTGGCCGCCTCGCTCTGCGCCAGCTCGTTCTCGTGGTGCGGGAAGATCAGGTCCGTGCCACCCGAGTGGATGTCGATGGTCTCGCCCAGGTGCTTCATGGCCATCACGGAGCACTCGATGTGCCAGCCCGGCCGCCCGGCCCCCCAGGGGCTGTCCCACGACGGCTCGTCGGGTTTCGCCGCCTTCCACAGAGCGAAGTCCGCCACGTCGTCCTTGTACTCGTCCGACTCGACGCGGGCGTGCGTCTGGCTGACCGAGAGGGTCCCGGGCCGCTTCCCGGAGAGCTTCCCGTAGCCGCGGAAGCTGGCGATGTCGAAGTACACGCTCCCCCCGGACTCGTACGCGTGCTCTTTGTCCAGGAGCCTGGTGGTCAGCTCGATCATCTCGTCGATGTGATCGGTGGCCCGCACGAGATGCTCCGGCTGCTCGATGCGCATCGGCTCGATGTCGCCGAGGAACACCTCGGTGTATCTCTCCGTGTACTCGCGCAGCGGCACGCCGGCCTCCAGCGCCCCGTTGATCGTCTTGTCGTCCACGTCCGTGATGTTCATGACGTGCTGCAGCCGGTAGCCCATGTACCGCAGGCAGCGGCGCAGCACGTCGAAGAACAGGAACGTGCGCAGGTTCCCCACGTGCACCACGTCGTACACCGTCGGACCGCACGTGTACATCCGCACCGTGTGGCCCTCCGCCGGCTCGAACGGCTCCTTCCGGCGCGTGAGTGTATTGTAGAGCTGAAGCGCTGACATCCCCACCAACTCCCGGTCGCACCTGGCAAATGAGCGGAGGCGCTCGGTGACGCCTCCGCTCAATGTGTCCCGGCAGGCCTGCGCTGTCGCTATCTGGCGGTCTTACTCGCCAGCAGACGGGTGCACTTGCCCGTGACGTTCTTCATGAATGACTGCATGGCGCTTGTGGTGTTGGGCTTCGTGAACTCGTATCGCGCCATGTACTGCCCCGTCCAGCTGTAGCCATACACCATGCCCCCGGGCGGGCGGCCGTAACAGCCCGCGTTCTTCACCGGCACGGTCGTATAGCCTTTGCCCTTGCTGAGGGCGGCTGAGCGCGTGGTGTAGCGGGCCTTGGACTTCTTCCAGTCCGTGCCGAACTTGTGCACCACCACGGTGGCGATCGTCGAGCCGTTCTTGTAGATACGCTGGATCGCCTCGGTCACGCCGGCCTTGATGTACTCGCCGTCGCCGCCGTTGTAGATCTTGTGCAGCTCCTTGGCCCCGGCGCAGTACGTGTCCGGGCCGGCCGTGACCCAGCCCTTGAGCTCGTTGCTCCCCGGCAGCAGCTTCGCGATGGCGGGCGTCTGGGCCGGCGCCCCGGCCACCGTCGGCAGGAGCAGCAGACCGACCATCAGCGCCGAGAGCGTCACACCCAGATGTGTCCGGCTCATCGCCATCACCTTGCAGGCGTCCGCAGGCTCAGTCGGTGCTCTTGGTCGTGGTCGGCTGGGACTGGGGCTCCGGCTCCGAGTCCACGGCCGACTCGATGTCCGACACGATCCTGTTGGACTCCTTCTTGAACTCCCTGACCCCCTGGGCGAAGGACTTCATGATCTCCGGGACCTTCTTCGCGCCGAACAGCAGGAAGATGATCAGCACGATAACGATCAGCTCCGGCATCCCGAGGGGCCCAAAGGCGAACGCCAGAAGCTCCGGCACCGATGGCAGGGCCATCATCGCTCACCTCTCTCGGCGCCACGTATGCGCAGACGAGTGACGAACGACCGGCCGCGTCCCTATCTCCGCACGTGCTGCGACCGCGTCTGTCACTATGTGCTGTGGCGCCACACGTCTCCAGACGACGCGATTATAGTAGCACAAACGTTCCGGCGAAGCAAATGGTTCGCGGCACAGGTTGGGAGCTTCACTCCGAGGGCCTGACCGTGGACAGCGCGGCGAGGCGCAGGATATCGTCCCGGGAGCATGCGCAGGCGCCGAAAGTGGCCGCGTTGGCGGCCGCGGCCCCGATGGCCCGGGCGATACACCGCTGCGGGTCCATCCCCTCGAGGACGCCCGAGGCAAACCCCCCGACCGCGGCGTCTCCCGAGCCCACGGCGCTCACAACGTCAATGCTCGGCGGCTGTGCGATCCAGTCGCCATTCTCCGCGGTGGCCACGATCGCCCCCTTGGGGCCCAGCGAGGTGAACACGATCTTGATGCCCGACTGCACCAGCTTCCTGGCGGCCTCCAGCACGCCACCGGGCACGGACAACTCATCATCGCAGAGCTGCTGCAACTCCTGTTGGTTCGGCTTCAGCACCATGGGCCGGGCGCGCACTCCCTCAACCAGGGGCTGGTCGCGGGTATCCAGCACGGCAGGAACGCCCTTCTCTCGCGCGAGCTCGATCAAGCTCGTGTAGACGTTGTACGGCACGCCGCGCGGGATGCTGCCCGAGAGGACGAGCAATCGGGACCTCTCGAGCAAATCCACGAGCTTGCGTTTGAGCGCATCCAGCTCGCTGGGCAGAACGAGCGGGCCGTGCTCATCCAGCCGGGTCGTGCGGCGGTCACGCTTGTCCACCACGGCGATGCAGAGGCGCGATTCTTCCTCGATCCGCACGAAGTCGGTGAGAATCCCGTGTCGCTCCAGGTCTCGGCTGATGAAGTCCGCCGCGCCGCCGCCGGCGAGGCCCGACGCGATGACCCCATGGCCCAGCGTACCCAGAATGCGCGCCACGTTGATGCCCTTGCCCCCGGCGACGGTGCGCACCTGCTCGGGCCAGTGCATCTGTCCGAGGCTGAAGCTGTTGACCTGGTACGTGCGGTCGATGGCGGCGTTGAGGGTGACCGTCGTGACCAAACGCAGGGGACTCCTTCGCTCTGCGGCCCAGGTGGGGCCGAGTATACCGGCGGTCAATTGCGCTGTCAACAGTGCGGCCGGAGCAGCACAGGACGCGAGCTGCAGGCGCGGCTCGGCGAGTCGCCCTCACCGTCGCGCCTCGCTTGACAGTGGAGAATGATATGCCATAGAGTCGGCCTGCCCGCAGTGTCAGGAGGGGCCGCGTATGCCAGGAATGGAGCACGTGCGCGCGTCGGCGCCGGGGCGCATCTGCCTGTTCGGCGAGCACCAGGACTTCCTGGGCCTTCCGGTCATCGCCTGCGCCATTGATGTGCGCATTGCCATCGAGGGGCGACTGCGCTCCGACGGCAGGCTCGTGCTCCACATGCCCGATATCGCCGACGAGGACGCCTTCGAGGTTGACGGTGACCTGCCGTACCGGGGCGCGCGCGACTACGTGCGATCCACGGTCAACGTGCTGCGGCGCGAGGGAATGCAGTTCTGCCGCGGGTACGATTGCACCATGACGAGCACGATCCCCATCAACGCCGGCGTATCGAGCTCGTCGGCCATGATCGTGGCGTGGATGTCCTTCCTGCTGGCCACCCAGGAGCACGGCATCGAGCGCGATCCGCCCACCGTGGCCCTGCTGGCCCATCGCGCGGAGGTGCTCGAGTTCAACGAGCCCGGCGGCACCATGGATCACTACACGTCGGCCACGGGGGGGCTGCTCTACATCAAGACGGCCGATCCCCTCACCGTCACCCCGCTGCCGGCCACGCTCCACGGCTTCGTGCTGGGGAATTCGCTGCAGACGAAAGAGACCACGGAGGTCCTGGCCAAGTCCAAGAGCGACGTGCTCGCCGGCCTCGAGGTGCTCAAGCAGCGGATACCGGACTTCGACCTGCAGACCACGCCGGCCGAGGCCATCGCGCCGCACTACAGTGAGATGACCGGAGACAGCGCGCGGAAGGTCGCCGCGAACATCGTCAATCGCGACCTGTGCCAGGAGGCTCGGGAACTGCTCTCGGCCGAGAGCCCAGACCCGGCGAAGCTGGGGCGACTGCTCACGGCCCACCATGGGCCGCTCCGCGACGGCCTGGGCGTTTCCACGGACAAGATCGAGCGGCTGCTCGATGCGTCCGCGGAGGCGGGATCTCTCGGCGGGAAGATCAACGGCTCGGGCGGGGGCGGCTGCATGTTCGCCTACGCGCCCGGGAAGCAGGAGGCCGTGAAGGCGAGCATCGACGCCGCCGGGGGCGATGCGACCATCGTGAGCGTTGACAGAGGGGCTGCGGTGGAGATCCTCTGATCCCAGTGGCCCGGCCCTCGACACACGCCCAGGTCGAAGCACATCAGGCGGCGCCGCAGGTGAGGCACGTATGGATGACTCCCCGCTGAAGATAAGCGTCTCAGGCGTGCGCGGGATCATCGGCGGGTCGCTGACGCCGGAGGCAGTCATCGGCTTCGCGCGGGCCTTCGGGACGTATGTGGGGCCCGGGGAGGTCGTCGTCGGGCGGGACACGCGCCGCTCCGGCGAGATGGTGCACAGCGCGGTCGTCGCCGGGCTGCTGAGCACCGGCTGCGACGCTACGGACATTGGCATAGCGCCCACGCCCACGACGCAGATCGCCGTGGCGAGCGGGGACGCCGTCGGCGGGGTGATCATCACCGCCAGCCACAATCCGAGCGAGTGGAACGGCCTCAAGTTCGTCCGCGGCGATGGGATCTTCCTCACCGCCGCCCAGGTGGACGAGTTCCTCAATGTGCACGCCAGGGGCGAGTTCGCCGTCGCCGACATCGGCGGCATTGGCACGCTGCGCCACGACGCGGAGGCGGGCTCCCGGCACGTCGCCAGGGTGCTGGACGTCGTCGATGCGGAGCGGATTCGCAGCGCCAAGCTCCACGTGGCCCTCGATGCCTGCAACGGCGCGGGCTGCGTCCCGGCGCAGGAGCTGCTCGAGGCGCTCGGCTGCCGCTGCACATGTATCAACTGCACTCCGGACGGGCGATTCAGCCGCGGGCTGGAGCCCACGCCGGAGCACATCACGGATCTGTGTCGCGTCGTGGGCGAATCGGGCGCGGACGTAGGGTTCGCCCAAGACCCCGATGCCGATCGGGTGGCCATTGTGTCCGAGGAGGGCACGGCCATCGGCGAGGAGTATACCCTCGCCCTGGGGGTGCTGTTCGTCCTGGAGCACACCGGCCGGCGGGGCCCCATTGTGGTGAACCTCTCCACGAGCCGCATGGTGGAGGACGCAGCCGCGCGGTACGGCTGCGAGGTGCTGCGGGCGCCCGTGGGGGAAGTCAACGTGGTCGAGCGGATGCTGCGGGAGAAGGCGCTGCTCGGAGGAGAGGGCAGCGGCGGCCTCATCTACCCGGCCGTACACCACGGCCGCGACAGCCTTACGGCGATGGGCGTGATCCTGGACGGGCGCGCGCGGCATCGGCGGCCAATCTCTGAGCTCGCGCGCGAGCTCCTGCCGCGCTACGTGATGCAGAAACGGGAGGCGTGGCTAAGCGAAAACGCTCCCATCGGGCGCGTGGTGGATTCGCTGCGCGACGCGTATCCGGATGCCCGGCTCACGCACGTGGACGGCCTCAAGTGGGACTGGGAGGACCGGTGGCTGCACGTTCGGCCCTCGAACACGGAGCCGAAGATCCGGAGTATCGCGGAGGCACCCACTCCGGATGCAGCGGCGAGGCTGGCCGACGAGGGGGTCGCGCTGATCGAGGAGCGGGCGAGAGACCTGGCCGGATGAGGGCGGGCGGCTACCTCAGCAAGTTGAAGATCCGCTGGGCCACGACCGTGTGGCCGATGGCGTTGAGATGCAGATTGTCCTCGTACAGCTCCGCCAGATCGAGCTCCGTCTCCTTGAGGGCCGCGGCGGTATCGAGCACGGGCAGATCGTTCAGTTCTCCAATGGCCTTCACCGTCTGCTCCGCCCACGTGCAGCTCCGCCCGCGAGTGTCCTCGTAGAATGGTTTCGTCTCGTCGCCCAGCATCGGCGGCGGCGTGACGAGGATGACGGCGGCGTGGGTGCCGTCCAGGAGGCCGGCCACGAGCCGGTTGAGTCGATCCCGGAGCCCGGTCCGGTCGCCCTGCAGGGACGCCCACTGGCCGAAGGCGACGACGACGATGTCGGGCTCCTGCGTGATGACCTCCTGGTCGAGCCGTGCCAGACAGGTCGCGAGTCCGTGCCTGTCGGCGCATAGGTCAGTGAGGCGCACCTGTGCGCCCTCGCCGGCTTCATCCCCC
>JASFTE010000131.1:0-9627 GCA_050114035.1 Armatimonadota bacterium
CGTGGGAGGAGATGTTCGAGAATCCGGACAAGAAGCCCGAGACGTACAACCTGACGCTGAAGCCCACCGCCGAGGACTTCGAGACCGGCGATGTCACGATTCCGACGGAGGGCGAGGCCCCCATACCCGGCGTCGAGGCGAGGTGAGGACCCGCGTGAACTGGATCGAGGACGCGAACGAATCGCTCATAGGAGACGGAGGAGGACTTGGCGTGGCAGGGCACAGAGCTCGACCCGTGCTTCTTCTCGCCGTGTGCGTCTTGACACTGACGGCATCGTGCGCGCCGTCGGCGGATGAGGGCAAGGCAGGCAACGAGAAGCAGCGGGTCTTCGCCCTGGAGACCCGGCACATCGCCGAGGGCCCCAAGGAGTTCCGCATGATGGGGCAGGGCTCGGCGGCCATGATACGGATCGGCCCGGAGCGGCCCTTCCCGCTGAAGGCCGAGCCACAGTACAAGTCCACGCCGATGTATGGCTGCGCCGTGGCCGGGAAGGGCATGGCTGCGTTTGTGACCGATGCCAAGCCCGACCCGGCAAGCGCGCTGGTAATGGCCTTCGACGAGTCAAGGCCGGGCAAGGGCTACGACGTCGTCTACGTCGACGGCAACCGCGACCTGCGTCTCACCAAGGACGAGAGACTCGCGGGGGACATCGAGGAGCAGGAGGGGATGAAGATAGCCTGGTTCGGGCCCGTGGAAGCCCTCCTCCCCGACGCCGAGGAGCCGCAGACCGTGGGCATCATGTGTTACCAGATGGCGCCCCCGGAGCCTGCGGCGAGGGAAGGGCTCACCGTCGAGGGCGGGCTCTTCGGAGGGCTCTTCGGCATGATGGTCTCCGGCACGTACCGTGAGGGCGACGTCCGCTTCGGGGACACCACGTACCGGGTGGCGCTCTTCGACATGAGCGGCAACGGCGACTTCAACGACACCGGCGGGGAGGCTGAGTTCCCCGTCATGGACATGATGCTGATCGACGAGGACGCGGACGGCACGTATGAGTTCGATAGCGCGGCGATGCTGCTGTGCTTCCTCGCGCGCTACGTCTCCGTCGGCGAGGACTACTACGAGATCGAGGTAGAGGCCGACGGCAGCCAGATGCGCGTCGCCAAATATGCCGGACCAGTTGGTCTGCTCCGGACCTCCACGAAGGGCTGGGCCACGATGCTCATGTCCCCGGACGGCGGCGTCGCCGTGCGCGACGGCGCGCGGGAGGTGTCCCTGCCTGCCGGCGAGTACCGCGTGTTCTGCAAGTCAGTGACGCGCCGGGATGCCAAAGGCCGCACGTGGCGCCTGATGACGGTGAGCGAGGACGCTGACCCGATCAGCATAACTCCCGAGAAGCCGACAGAGCTGCTCCTCGGCGGACCGCTCAACCAGGTGATCGAGACGCAGGTTGCGGACGGCATGGTGAGCATCTCGCTCAGCCTCACGGACGCGGCCCACGGGAGGGTCGCGGCTCTCATGGTGGGCGATGAGCAGCCCCCGGCGCCCACACTCAAGATCGTGTCCGCAGCCGGCAAGACTGTCCATACCGGATCCCTGGAGTATGGGTGAGGATTCACCTGCCGGTACTCATGGGGAGTGCCACCCAATCTGAAGGGCAAGTTCCGCGTCGTCATCGACTTCGACACCGGACCGTTCAAGATCAAGCCCGCTGGCGAAGCCGAGGGCGCCGAGCTCACGATCTGACGCCGTTGCAGGCCGACGCGATCGCGGTTCGCCGGGAACCGGGTCCAGGTGCGTCCACGTCCATCTGATCGGCGCAATCTGACGGGGGACCTTTCGCCACTGCACTATGATCTCTTGTGACAAGACCCCTCTGAGTTGACCGGGCCAAAGTGCCCCGGATCGCCTCCGTTTACGGCGCAATGCCCGTCAAGAAACCCCCGCACAGCCCTTACAAGCACTGTTTTCGCCTTTTCTATGACACCCCCCCCTCAGTTGACCATATATGATGGAGGGGTACGAAAACCGGACACTTCCAGATCGCCCCGTGGGCGGATCTGGTTCACCCTCACGCCGCTGCGGGGTCGCTACGCGATCCCCCAGTGCTCGTCGATCTCCTTCTGGTAGCCCTCCACGGCGCCGGAGAGGACGTCCGCGTACTTCACGGCTTGGCCGCAGTACGACGACTCGAAGATGGCCTCGGCGATGGCTTTGGCCTTCATGCCGGCCTCGGCGTCGATCTCCGGCGGCCGCTCGTCGGCGATGGCCCGCAGGAAGTCGTAGCACTCGAGCGTGAAGCCGTCCTCGAAGCCGTGGGGGAAGAGCTGCTCTCGCTCCTCGTCGCTGAGGCTCGCGAGGAACTCCGGCTTCAGCTCCTCGAGGGTCCTGGCCGAGCCATCGGCGGCGACGACCTCGGCCTGCGCTCGCGGGCCGTGCATGATGTCGGCCTGGTCCATGAGGCACCCTTCACTGCCGTAGTACACCACGTTGGTCATGGGCCGACCGGGCGCGCACATGGTCCAGCTCCACACGCCAATCAGGCCGCTCTCGAAGGTGATCGTCGCCGTCCACGTGTCCTCGCGGAAGTCGTTCACCGTCTCGCCGTTCTTGTTGTGCGGCCACTCCTCGAATTGCCGCACCTGGGCGTAGATGGTATCGGGGTCGCCGAAGAGGTAGCGCGTCGTGTCGCAGAAGTGGGCCCCGCTGTCCATCACCATCCCGCCCCCGCCGAGCCACTTGTCCACGCGCCAGTGCCACGGCTGCGGCTCGTCGAAGGGCTTGTGCGCCGCCTGCTGGAGGAAGAACAACCGGGGCTCGCCGATGAGCTGCGCCTCATTGATGGCCCAGTACGCCGTGCGCTGGCTCGGCTGGCGCCGGATGTTCTCGGCCGTGGCGGCGATCTTGCCCGAGCGCTCGGCGGCGTCAATGATGAGCTTCGTGGCCCTGATGGTGATGCCGATGGGCTTCTCGATGAGCACGTTCACGCCGGCATCGAGGCAGGCGACCCCACTCACGTGGTGGTCGGAGTGCGGCGTGCAGATGTCGGCGCCGTCGAGGTCCTCCTCGCTCAGCATCTCCGAGAGGTCGGTGTACGACCTCGGCGCCTCCGACTGCAACTTGGCGATCTCCTCGGCCATGGCGGCGTTCTGCGCCTCGGCCGCATCGCACAGCGCCGTGATGACGAACAGATCCGGCTCGGCCTTCGTGATGTTCGCATACCCCCGCACCACGTGTCGGTTCGCAATGCCTCCGCACCCGACGACGGCGATCTTCAGAGGAAGCTCTGGCAACTGGATCATCTCCCTTTGGTGTGCCTGCCCCGCATGCCACTGGGGGCGATGTTGTGAGATTCCGCACAAAGAAGAAGGGCACCTGCGGCCATGCCGCACGGTGCCCCATTACCTGGGTCATCGACGCCGCCGGCGAGGGACGCCCCCGCGGACTCCGCTCTGCGCTCGCGGCCGGATGGCTCCCGCTACTCGACGGGGACCTGCCTCGCCTCGTCGTCTTGGAGCAGCTTCTCGACGCGCTCGATCTTGGTGTCCACGCACGCGCGGGCCGCCAGGAGCAGCTCCCGGCGCGCGTTCAGCAAGTGTCGCCCCACGGGCGAGCGCAGGAAGTCACGAATGCAGTCGCAGACGAACCAGGGCTCCCGCGCCTCGTTGTGGCTTTTCTCGCGCTCTGGCATGGCTTCGATCTCCCTCCGTGTCATGTAGTACGCTGACGGCCCAGCGCCCGCAGGTTACCGGGGCGCCGTCTCGCGCTTTGGCCCGGCCGGGCCAAAGCTCACCGACAGCCATCCGTCCTCGAATCGCCCGGCCCGGGCCGACAGCCGGGCCAATGCGTGCGGCAGCAGCAGATTGCGCCGCCGCCCGTTCGCCGTGATGGTCAGCTCTGCGCCTCGCTGCAGCAGCCGTATGTTCTCCTTCGCAGCGAAGGGGAGCCTGACCTTGAGAGTATACCCATCTTCGCCCCGTTGCTCAATGCGCACCGGGGGCTCCTGGCACAGGACGTCCGCCGGATCGGTATCGCCGTAGATGGCGTCCGCCATCCCCCGCAGCGCGTCGAGTCCCACGATCTCCGCGGCGAACAACGGCACATTCAGGATGGGCAAGGGGGCAAAGGCGGCCTCGATGTCCTCCAGGTAGCGCGCCTGTGTGCTCTTCCACTCGGCGAAGAACGGGTCGGTCACACTCGGTGGCAGGGAGCGGTTCACGATCACCCCATCCGTCGGCAGGCCGTACAGGCACAGGTGCGTGAAGGCCCGCTTGGTCTCCTCGATGGCCATCCTCTCCGGATTGCAGATGAGCCGCACGGAGCAGCTCCGCGCATCGGTCAGGAGCTCCTTGATGCCCTCCACCCGCTGATAGAGCTCGAGCAGCGACGCGTACACATCGTCCGTTGGGAGGGGGACATCAATGACGTGCTTCAGGACCGGTCTGGCGACACGCACGGCGGTGCGCTCCACGTGGAAGAGCCGCCGCATGAACCAGCGGAGCACGTCGGGGAAACTGAGCAGGCGCAGTGTGGCGCCCGTTGGGGCGCAGTCCACGACCAGGACATCGAACTCGCCGGCGTCGATGTGCTCCCTGATGCGCAGCAGCAGCGACAGCTCCTCGGCGCCCGGCAGCACGGCCATCTCCTCGGCGACCACCTTCTTCACGCCCTGCGATGCGAAGAGGTGCTTCCAGTAGTCGTGCGCCGCGCCGAAGCTGCGCTGCAGCTCAACGTGCACGTCGATCTCCTGGGCGAAGAGATTGTCGGACGCCTCCGTGACGTCGCCGCCGAGTTGGGAGCCCAGCGAATCGGCGAGGCTGTGCGCGGTGTCGGTGCTCACCACGAGCGTGCGCCGCCCGCGCTCGGCGCACGCCAGCGCCGTCGCCGCGGCAACGCTTGTCTTGCCGACGCCTCCTTTGCCCGTCATCAGCAGAACGCGCACGTGCATCACCGGCAGCGCGAGTGGCAGACATCGCCACGCGCGCCGCTCGAGAACACCCTTCGCGAGTCATCGCGCGCACTCCTGCCGCGCCCGATTACTGCGACGGGCAGCGTTGGGCGGCGAGGGGACTCGCCGCAGATTATCGGGGTGAATCCGGCGCAGATTCACCCGCAGGAGGTGAACGAGGCAACCTTGTCCGCACCGTCGAATGTGGCGCGGGGGGGGCACACTCAGTGGAGGGCAGCCCAGCCGAGGAGGCGACAACGAAGCCATTTTCTTGGCCTTCTCTTGGCGCCGGACGCGGGCCTGCGGGGCCCAGAGGGGCGGGGAAAATTCGTGCTTGCTAGGCCAGCGCGAGAGTGGTATAATTCGGGATTGTCGGCGGGTGACGCCGGGCACGCCTGGGCCACGGACGAGTTACTGCATTTACAGCATTATCCGGCAAAACTTATACAACGATGCACCAGCGCATGGCGGAACAGGTGGGTGGATCTTGACGGCAACGAACAACGTATCGGTCGCAGCCCCCGACGCAAGCAGCGACATGGTGACCCCCAAGTTGTCCAAGAACGCCACGACGGTTCTGGAGCGCCGGTACCTCAAGAAGGGCGACGACGGCAAGCCCATCGAGACGCCGGCGGACATGTTCATGCGCGTGGCCCGCAACATCGCGTCCGCCGATGAGAGGTATCCGGACGGAGACGTCGAGGCGCGGACGGCCGAGTTCCACGAGCTGCTGGCGGGCCTGAAGTTCGTGCCGAATTCGCCCACGCTGATGAACGCCGGCCGGGAGCTGCAGCAGCTCTCGGCGTGCTTCGTGCTGCCCGTCGAAGACGACATGCACAGCATCTTCGAGGCCGTGAAGAGCACGGCCATGATCCACAAGAGCGGCGGCGGCACCGGCTTCTCCTTCTCACGACTGCGGCCCGCCAACGACGTCGTGCAGTCCACCAAGGGCATCTCAAGCGGCCCCGTGTCCTTCATGCACGTCTTCGACTCGGCCACGGAGGCGATCAAGCAGGGCGGGACGCGCCGCGGCGCCAACATGGCCGTGCTCGCCGCGGACCATCCCGACATCGAGACCTTCATCCACGCCAAGGAGCAGCAGGACGTCCTCAACAACTTCAACATCTCCGTTGCCGTGAGCGATGCGTTCATGCAGGCCGTCGAGTCCGACGGCACGTATGACCTGGTCAACCCGCGAACCGGGGAGGCCGTAGCGACGAAGAGCGGGGTCGAGATCTTCGAGGCGATGGTGTCACTCGCCTGGAAGCATGGCGATCCGGGCATCATCTTCCTGGATCGCGTCAACCACGACAACCCGACACCGCACGTTGGCGCCATCGAGAGCACGAACCCCTGCGGCGAGCAGCCGCTGCTGCCCTACGAGTCGTGCAACCTCGGCTCCATCAACCTGGCCAGGTTCGTCCGGCGCGACAACGGCGTGCCGACCATCGCGTGGGATGACCTGCGCGACACGGTCCAGTCGGCCGTGTGCTTTCTGGACAACGTCATTGACAAGAACAACTTCCCCCTGCCCGACATCAAGAAGATGACCGAGGCGAACCGCAAGATCGGGCTCGGCGTGATGGGCTGGGCGGACATGCTCATCCTTCTCGGCATCCCGTACGACACCGAGGAGGCACTCCGGCTCGCCGAAGGAGTCATGGAGTTCGTTCGTGACTCGGCCCGCTCCGCCTCGGCGGAGCTGGCAAAAGAGCGCGGCCCGTTCCCCAACTGCCCCGGCAGCATCTACGAGGGCCCGAACGGGCAGCAGGTGCGCAACGCCACAACCACGACCATCGCGCCGACGGGCACCATCAGTCTCATCGCCGGATGCTCGAGTGGCATCGAGCCGCTCTTCGCCGTATGCTACAGCCGCGTCGCCTTCGACTCGGAGCGCCTTGTGGAGGTGAATCCCATCTTCGAGGCCGTGGCGAGGGAGCGGGGCTTCTATTCGCCCGAGCTCATGGACGACATCGCGGAGCACGGGTCGATCCAGGAGCTGTACAACATACCCGAGGACGTGCGGCGAGTGTTCGTCACGGCCCACGACGTCTCCCCCGAGTGGCACGTGCGCATGCAGGCAGCGTTCCAGAAGTACACGGACAACGCGGTGAGCAAGACGGTCAACTTCCCCCACGATGCCACGAAGGAGGATGTGGCGACGGTCTACCGACTGGCCTACGAGTTGGGCTGCAAGGGTGTCACGATCTACCGCGATCGCAGTCGCGATGAGCAGGTGATCAGCTTCAGCACGGCTCAGGAGGCCGTCGATGACGAGGGCCGCATCGTGCCTCGCGGACGGCCCGAGGTGACGAGCGGCCAGACCCGCAAGATGATCACCGGGTGTGGCAACCTGTACGTGACCATCAACAGCGACGATCAGGGCATGTTCGAGGTGTTCGCGGCCATGGGCAAGGCGGGCGGCTGCGGGGCATCGCAGAATGAGGCCATCGCGCGCCTCACCTCCCTCGCGCTTCGCTCCAACGTGAGCGCCGAGGCCATCATGGAGCAGCTCCGCGGCATTAGCTGCCACCGGCCCGCGTGGGACAAGGGCGCGAAGGTGCTCTCGTGTGCCGACGCCATCGCCAAGGCGGTCGAGCGCTGCCTTCAGGAGGGCGCAAATCCGCAGCAGCAGTTCCACTTCGAGCCCGTGAGCCAGAGCTTCGGCCGCTGCCCGGACTGCGGGGGCCCCGTCGAGCACGAGGGCGGCTGCGAGTCGTGCCGCGTGTGTGGCTACTCCGAGTGCGCCTAGCTCCGTGCCGAATGCACACGTCGCGATTCCCAGCACGCTCCGGCTGGCCGACCCCGATGTCCACCCGTGTATGCCGCCGAATCCCGCCGCCAGCCTTGACAAGTGCGAGGCCCGTTCCTACAATTCTCGCCGACTCATTGACGTGCACACCGGGTTGGGGGGGAGAACCCTATGGCCGCGCAGGAGTGCCCCAAATGCGGCGCCACGGTGCAGCCGACAGACGCACAGTGCATGGACTGCGGCGCCGACCTTCTCGAGGAGCAGCGCAAGGCGGAGCGCACACTGATAGAGACGGCCCGCTTGCCAGTGGCGGCGGCCGCACCGCCTCCTACTGCCGCGGCCATGGGCCGCACCGATGTCGGGGAGTCGTCCGAGGAGACACGACTGCGGATCTTCGACAAGCACCTGGCCGAGGCGCTGGTCAGCGAACGCCTCACGGCCTACGTCACCGCCGGCATCGCATTCATCATGGGCCTGATCCTGGCATTCACAGCGACACGCCAACTCGAGGCGGTTGGCGGGCTTGCCGGCCTCAAGACGCTCTCGCCCGCCAGTGTCCGCCACCTGGGAGCCTTGAGCGACAACGCCGTAACGGGCGCCTGGGTGTTGGTGGCAGCCGTGTCGGCGTTCCTGTGCTTTGTGGGGCAGACGTGGCGCGGCGTGCTGGCGGGGAAATGCATCCGTGCCGTTGAGGCCGGCGAGAAGCCCGTAATAGTGGGCATCAGCCCGGCCACCCAGGTAGGCCTGCTGCTCTTCACCATCATCTGTCCGCCCCTGGGAATCACACTCGGCTTCGTACTGAAGCTCCGGCCCGATGAGGAGACATCCGCCTTCGGCGGAATGCTCATCCTCGCGGGCCTTATTGCCCTATTGGTCTTCGCCCTCAACTGGCTCGTCGGGCTCGCCGGACAACTGAAGACGAAACCGCGCCCGGAAAGACGGGCGCCAGGCGCAGGAGTGATCCTGTACCCTCTGTGGACAATGGCGTCCGCCATGATCGAGCGCCGGCGCGGACGATAGCGTGCGACGCCGCCCTGCACAGCGCACGCTACCGCTCATCAATCCCCAGCAGGAAGTGGATGTAGTTGAGCTGCCCGGTGTGGTAGTGCTTGTGCCGCAGCATGTGGAGTAGGACGAAGCGCACTGTCGCCGGCCCCCGATGCCGCCACACCTGCCGCTGGCCATCGAGTGCCGCGTCGTCCAGCCCGGCGAGAAGGTCTCTCACCGAGTGCTCCGTATCGTCGATGAGCCGGAGCAGCGCGTCTCGCGACGGCTCGTCTTCGGCGGCGATGGGGACGCGGCGGGAGCCGCCGTCGATGACGTTTGAGTAGTGCAGATCGGCGCTGCAGGCGTGGATCGCAATCTCGGCCGGCGTGGTCGCCAGATCCGCTGCCTTGTGCGTCATCTGGTCGTCGGGGATCGGCTCCAGCGCGCGCCGGAGCTGTTCGTACGTCATCCCCGTGATGTCCTGGATGTCACCGAGTTGCCCGTCCTGCGCCATCGTGCCTCGCTCCTTCTAGCATGCGGAGATGATCCGGCCCTTCCCGGCCCAGGCACCGGTGCCCTGCCTCAGCGGCACCGCTGCGGCGGAGGAATCCCGACCGGCGAGCGGAAGCTGGGGGCGCCCAGCCCCCTCCACCATCCGCAGAGGGACACCGATCATGCACGAGCGGCTTGATGTAGTGACGCTCAAATCCGGCGAAGGCATGGAGGTAGTGCGCGTCACGGCCCCGGACGCGCGATTCAGGGACCGCGTCCTGCCCTTCCTCGGCCACAAGGGGGAACCGTGGGAGTGGCCCCTGCGGCTGGCGCTGGACGCCGATCCGGCAGTAGCCGATCTGTCCACCCACTTCTACCTGGGCCTGGTCGGCGACACCGTCGTGGGCAACATCACGCACGTGGAGAAGCTGGAGCGCCCCGTCGGGATTCTGCAGCACGTCTTCACGCCGCCGGAGCAGCGACGCAAGGGAATCTGCACCGCGCTCA
>JASFTE010000132.1:0-9622 GCA_050114035.1 Armatimonadota bacterium
CGCTGATGGTGTATGGGTACCCAGCAACGCGCCGAGCCGCCAGGCTGGGCAACGTGCCGCCCTTGGCCGACACCATGCTCTCGTTCGTCACCCACCAGTCGTTCGAGTCCCAGGCCCGACCGGGGAACCACGGATGATGCCAGTAGGCATGGGCGTCGAAGTAGTCCATCGCCACGTGCGTCCCGATGGGCGTGTAGCCCATCTGGGTGCCCGTGATCGGGCTCTTGACGCCGAGGTCCGCCCGCAGGAACTCGGCCATGCCCGTCCAGTACTCGCGCTCCACGTCCAGGAGGAACTCGACGTAGTCGCGCTGCAGCGGCGGGCTGCAGCCGGCCATGTCACTGCGGCGGGGACGGGGGACTGTGCGCGCTGGGAGGGTCTCGCCCTCACGCAGCCCCCGCACTCCACCGGGGCGAAGCGATACATCGGCGATCCAGAGTGCGCCCGCGGCACTCGCCAGGTCGCCGAATCCCGCGCGGCCGCCAGCGTACGTCTCGTTTGCCCGGAAGCCGAAGGAGTAGCGCCTCCACTCCGAGCCGATCTCCGCGCTCCCCTGGAAGCCAAGAGGGTGCCACGGCTCGCGGGTGGCGAAGTTGTTGGCGCTGATCCGCCGTGCCGGTTCGGCGCGTGCCCAGAAGCTGAACGTGTAAGGTGCATCGTCCTCGAAGTCAAGTCCAGCCTGATGGAATTGCACGTACCAGCCCGGGTCGGTAGGCTCGGGAATCGTGATCTGCATGGCGGGCCTGCCATCCGGCCCGGCGGAGACGGGCTCCGCGGCGGCCCGGGCGGGGGCGTGCACCTCGAGCGTCCAGCCGTCGGTTCCGGCGCCGAAGTCACGATTGCTGAGCATCTCGTCGCCCAGCGGCGCGGCGCCCTCCGACCACGCCTCCCTGATGGCCTCCGTGTCGCCGTATCGTGCCTCCAGCCACCGGTGCCAGCGGTCGTCGAGCATCGCCCGGCAGTACTCGGGCAGCCCATCCAGCTCGCCCCGGCGCCAGATGGTCGTGAGGGAATTCTCGTTGTTCAGCTCGACCATCGCGACGGCCGGCTCGTCCGCGTAGGCGTTGCCGGTGTACGGGTTGACGTGCGTGAGCAGGTCACGGGCATAGTTGCGCTGGAGCTCGATCATCCGCGGGTGGAAGTTGTCTACCCCCTTGTCCATTCGGGGCATGGCGTCGGCCTGCTCGATGCCGTCCGCCTCGCCGAGCTTCCGCGAGACGTGCAGGTTGATGTTCACGTAGATGCCACTGAGCTTGAGCTGATGGATGAGGTAGTCGAGCCGGTCGAGGGCCTCGGCGGACAGATGCTGTTTGTCCGCGTGCGCGGGGTCGAGGATGCCGTTGGGGAGCGGCCGGCTGTCCATGTGGTGGAAGCGCACGATGTTGATACCGAGCTTCGCCATACGGGGGGCAACTCTCTCGGCGACCGCGTGGGGCGGGAAGCAGCCCGCGAAGCACAAGTTGGTGCCGAAGAAGCGGATTCGCTTCCCGCGCCCGTCGGCGAAGTGGCCGTTCCGCACGCGGACAACACCATGCCTGCCCGCCGGCTTCTCGTTCCAGTGGCTCACGTTGGCCGCGCTCTCCGACGCATCGTCCCAGGGAATGACGAACGGGAACATCCTCGCGTCGCCGGGCTCTGGTGCATCGGCAGACATCGCGGGCTCGCCTCCCAGTGTCACGGGCAGCAATGTGAGAACAACAGCGAAACGCCTTACCCACACCAGCTATCGCCTCCGTGGGGAGCTGCCGCCTTGCCCCGCATCTGCATCGCCGCCCATGGGCAGATCAGCCGTGAAGCTGCGCCAGCAGCTCGCCGATCTTGTCCATGAGCAGCGGCGCTGTGCTCGGGCCAACGGACATCCGACGCTCGTATTCATACAGCTCATCGTCGTAGGCGTCCTCGGGGAGTATGTAGCCCAACTCGATGGGCGAGAGCCCCATGAGGAACTTGTGCGGCCCGGGCATCAGCCCCTTGATGGCGGCGCCGACGGCCGGGAGCGCCTCGCCCGGGACGGTGACGAGTTGGGCCGGGCCGAGGCCGACGGCTGTGACCCGTGTCACGACCTCATCGCGGCCGGGTAGCGGTATGATGCCCAGCCTGGTGGCGGTCTGGAAGAAGGGATTCTCAATCGGGAGGCTGACGTCGCTCGCCGCGAGGCGGATCGTCACCTCATCGAGTGTGTTGGCCTGTCGCAGCGCCTCGACGACCGCCTGTCCCACGGCCGTGCCGATGCGCTCGGCCTCCTCGAAGGTGTGCTCGTCACCGACGTCCACCGTCACCATGCCGCCGAGCGCTCCGTTCGCGAACACCGCCGTTCCGCCCCCGGCCTTCTCCACCGTGCGGCAGAGGGAGGCCGTGAAGTCGGCCGTGACGAGCGTGTTGTCGTTCCAGAGCGTCTCCGGGTGGCACGCCCAGTTGACGAGCGTCCCGATCCCCTTGCCATCTTGATCAACGGCCTGCAGCACGCTTATGTCGCGGTCGATGAGCGCCCTGTCGCGGATGTTGAGCGAGGTGCGCGGCGGAGCCTCGACCCGCGCGAGCCGCAGCCGAGCGGGCTTCATGCGACCAAGGGCGTCCTTCACGACGGCCGCCGTCTCGGATTCCAGGCGCTTGACGTACCCCGGATCGGTGCCGCTCTTGCCGGGGAGGCCCCACATGCCGATGGTGTCGGGCGCGGAATGCACGTGCGTGCAGGCGATGATGATGTTGGAGGCGGGGATGTTGGGCACTTTGGCGCAGATCGCCTCGACCTGAGTGGGCAGCAGGCCGATGAGGTCAAGGCACACGACGGCGATGGTGGTGTTACCGTCGCCGATGGCGAGGCAGCGCGCGTAGATGTCGTCGTGCACACCGGTGGCGCGGCGATTGGCGTCGAGTCCGGCCAGGTACTGCCCGGGAGCCTTGGGCGTGATGGATTTCTTCGCCGCGCCTGCCGTGATGTCCGCCACGGCCATGGCGCCAGTGAGGAGAACGGCCGTCAGGACCGCGGCAGGCGCCGACCACGCCCAGCCGATACCAGCAGGGGGGCTGGCTTCATGCATCGTACTGGCCCTCTACGACGGCGCGGGACGGCTACTTGGGCACCGGCACGCGTCTGACAGGCCCGCGCCTCAGCACGCGCACGTTCGGCCGGCCCTCCTGGTCTCGTGCCGACTCGGCCGATGGCCGACTGTGCGTGCTGAACGTGTACGTCACACCGCCGAGGAACTGGGCGCGATCCGTGACGTCAACATAGCCTACGAGCAGCGTGAGGTTGTGGTCCCTTTCGGCGGGGTCGGGCAGGAGGCTGACGCTCGCGCCGATATTACCGCTGTACCCATCGTACTCCACCATTCCCGCGGCCCGCTCGCACAGCCGATGTGACACTCCCCCGAATGGCCGGTTGTGGAACCGTCCCGTGCCGACCCCAAGCGTCACGTACGTCGGGCGATCCGACCGGCCGACCTCCTTGGTCCCTACCACGTAGAGCGATCGCGCTCCTCCGTCGCCCTGATTGGCGCTGAACTCGCGCTGATCGAGGATATCCAGCAGGCCGACGGCGATTCCCGGGCGCTTGTCGGTACTGGCCTGGACCTGCTTCTGAATGTTGTACGACGACTCCCACGCGCTGCTCGTCTCCATGTCGGCCAGGTACCAGCCCTTGCCCGGATCGCCGAGCCCGATCGCCAGGGTCAGGTTCCCATTCACCTTGTCGCCGTACAGGTCGAGCTCGAAGTCATCGGTGAGCTGCCCGACGTGGGCCGCGGCAATGAAGCTGCAGCCCGACGGTGTGTAAGCGACCGGGATGCTGATCTGCGTGGCCCCGTTGAAGCCCGGGGCGCCCTCCGGCGTCACGCCATACCCGCCGCCGGGCAGCCCCGAGATGAAGCGGAAGTCCGGGAACCGACGGAAGTGCCCCGGGTCAGCAGCCGCTCCGACGACGATGCACATGCAAAGCAGAGCCGCGAATCCGACTGTGGGCACCGGGCGCGCTGCGCGCATGGCCCGGCAGAAGCCACGTCGAGTACCCATGCTGATCGTCCCTCCCCTGTGCCGCGGACGCGCAGACACACAGCGCCGCGGCGAGAGTGATTGACTGCTGCGGCCCACACCTATCAGAGTGCTTTGCTTCGAGAAGGTTTCGCCTGATTCCTCCGTGCTGTGCATCTACAGCTCGCCCAGAGGACGAGGCAGGGCGCCGCGCCCATTCCGCCGAACCTCCCTCCACCACGACGCACACACGCGGACGGGGGTATCGTGATGCCGGAACGACGGGCAGTCTGGTTCGACGAGCCATCGGAGACGCACACGCGGGCCACACTGCAGGCCTGCCAGGAGCGCGCGCGCGAGTTGGGCATCAGCCAGATCGTGGTCGCCACGACCAGCGGCCAGACCGCGCTGGAGGCGGCCAAGGCATTTGGCGACGATGCCACGGTCGTGGGCGTGACGCTGCATGCGGGAACATGGGCCAAGTACGCGCCCCCCGATCCCGAGATTGTGGCGGAGGCCGAGAAGCACGGGGTGAAGTTCCTCACCGCCACACACGCGCTCATGGGCCACATTGGCAACGCACTGCGGGACAAGTTCGGCGGCGTCACGCACACGGAGCTCATCGCCTTCGTGCTCTACATGTTCTCGCAGGGCACGAAGGTCGCGGTCGAGGTGGTCGCGATGGCCGCCGACGCCGGATTGCTCGACGTGGGGAGCGACGTCATCGGCATCGGCGGCACGGGCGGAGGCGCTGACACGGCCATTGTGATGAAGCCCGCCTACACCACCAACTTCTTCGACCTCAAGGTCCGCGAGATCATCTGCATGCCCAGGACATAGTGGCTCGTGATCGCTTCGCGAGGCCCCGTCATGGCCAAGTGCACGTTGTGCGGGGAGCAGAGCACGCCTGTCGCGCGTGTCGTGGGAGCATGCGGCAACTGTCTGCGTGACGCCGACGAGACGACACGGGGGCAGATGCGCGCGGCGCACGGCGAGGCTCGAGGGCGCTTCGGCCTGCCGCCCGAGCCGCCGCGCGACCCGGATGGCGTGGCGTGCAGACTGTGCACCAACGCCTGCCGGATCGCCGAGGGCGGTATTGGTTACTGCGGCGTGCGCCGCAATGAGGGCGGGCGGATCCTGGGCGGCGAGGGCTGGGCGGCTCTCGACTGGTACCACGACCCGCTGCCGACCAACTGCGTGGGCATTCCATGGTGCGCCGGCGGCACCGAGTGCGGACACCCGGAGTTCTCTGTGGCGCCCGGCACTGAACATGGGCACAAGAACCTGGCCGTGTTCTACCACGGGTGCACGTTTGACTGCCTCTTCTGCCAGAACTGGCACTTCAAGGCCTCGGGGCACCGCTCCCGGGGCGCCCGGGTGACGCCGGCCGCACTGGCTCAGGCGGCCGACGCGCGTACGACGTGCATCTGCTACTTCGGCGGCGATCCGACGCCCTTCGTCCGCCACGCGCTGGCTGCCTCCGAGCTGGCGCGACAGGACGGCGGGCGCATCATGCGCATCTGTTGGGAGACGAATGGCAGCATGGCGCCCGACCTCGCCGAACGCATGATGGCGCTCTCGCTGGAGTCGGGCGGGTGCGTCAAGTTCGATCTGAAGGCATGGTCGTCAGGCATTCACGAGGCGCTCTGCGGCGCGGGGAACGAGCGCACGCTGAGCAACTTCCGTGAGCTCGCCCGACGCATTGCGGACCGACCTGATCCCCCGCCGCTCATTGCGAGTACGCTGCTTGTTCCGGGCTACGTGGAAGCTGACGAGGTCGCCCAGCTCTCGCGGTTCGTCGCCGAGTGCGACGGGGACATCCCGTACGCGCTGCTCGCGTTCTGCCCACAGTTCTGTATGGAGGACCTGCCAACCACCTCGCGCCGGCAGGCGGCCGCCTGCCTCGAGGGCGCGCACGACGCCGGACTCACCCGCGTGCGCCTCGGCAATGCACACCTCATCGGGAGCGGGCAATGGCTCGGCATCGGGGGCGTGGCGTGAACCGACATTAGCAGGAGGTCGCAGCGTATGCTGGGCTGCGTGGTACTGACCACCGCGGCACTGGGCGCCTATTCAGCGGAAGGCGCTCCGCAAGGTGCTACTGTCGTCAATGAATGGCGCTTCGACAGGGCTGGTGATACCGAGGGCTGGCTCGCGGCGCACCACCTGCAGGACTTCATCGCGGCGGACGGCGCGCTCCGGATGACCATCACCGGCGGCGATCCGTACTTCCATGCGCCGCCGTACGAGTTCGATGGGCTGCGCTCGCATCTTCTCGAGGTGCGCGCCCTCCTGCCGGAGGCCGCCAGGTGGCAGCGGATGCAGCTCTTCTTCGGCACGCCGGAGGCTCCTCACCATTCCCCCGAGCGGCAGCTCTGGAGCACGAAGACGACGGGCGACGGAGGGGTCATCTTCCTGTTCGATCTCCACCGGCACGAGCAGGCCATGGGCCGCGTCATGAACCTCCGCCTCGACATCGACGGCGCACCGGAGGGCTCCGTGGCCCGCATCGACTCGATACGCATTCTCCAGCCCCCGGCCCGGGTGCGGACGTCCCTGTCCGTTGGCGCCGAGCTCGTGCAGAGCGGCAGTGCGGTCGAGGTGAAGCTGCAGGTGGAGAACGCCGGCGGCGAGGATGCCCCCGCCGTCGAGTGCTCTCTCGACACGGATGGCACCATGCAGCGCACCGATGCGCCCGAAGCCCCCCTGATGATTCCTGCGCTTGCGCCGCGCGAGACGCACGAGGCGACCATGAGCTATCGCGTCGTCGCCCGAGATGCGCCGGCATCCGTGCGGCTCGTGCCCCCCCTGGGCAGCCTCGTCCCGCCCGCCGACGTGACGGTGATGGCTGTGGGGAGCCTGAGGCCGCCTGATGCGCCGCCGCGCCGGAGGGGGAGCGTGTTCCGCGCCGACGACGGCAGCATCTGCGTCGATGGGGTCGTCCGCCTCGCCATCGAGCGCCTCCCGGACGGGCGCTATGGGCCTGTCCGCTTGTTCGCGGACGATGGGACGATGCTGGGCGCCTCGGCGTGCCTCGTGCGCCACCCCTCGCTGTCCCCGGCACGCACGACCGCGCCGTTGTTTCCCACGGAGGGCCTCATCGCACGGGATGGACGCGCGGTGACCTTCTCGGGCCCCACCGCGGCGCCCGGGCTCTCCGCAGAAATCGCCTGCGCCCTCACCGGCGACGGGACCATCCGCCTTACGCATCGGCTGCGCGCGAAGCAGGACGTCGCTGTGTACCGCTTCGATGGGCCGATGCTGCACCTCGGCGAGGCGTGCTTCGGCACGGAGACGAAACGTGCCATCTTCCCCGGCCTCGAGTACCTGGGGCCGGGGGAATCGTCCTCGAATACCGAGGACATCAACCCGCCCGGGAACACTCGCTTTTCCCCCGAGCCCACGGATGTGACGGTTCCCATCATGATCCACCAGGGCCCCGGGCCGGCCATTGGCCTGTCGTGGGACAACAGGGCCGACTGGGCGGCGGGGGAGGCGTTCCCGACGCCCGTGTTCTCGTCCCCGAACGCCGTCGAGGGGCAACAGAACCATCTGCTGGGCATCTTCGCGCCATCCGCGCCCGCGTACGTGCCTCCGAACGCCACCATTGCGCTGCGGCCCTTCGAGCTGCAGGCCGGCATGACCATCGAGCTCTCGGCTGAGATCTGGACGGGCGAATCGCCCGAGGACGTACTCGCTCAGTACCTCGCGAAGCGCTGGGATGGGACCATCCCCGGGCTGGTGCGTTCCCGACGCCAGGAGCTGGAGCTGTGCCGCTTCGCGTACACCGACTCGTGCTACAGCCCGGAGGAGAAGGGCTGGATGCACGCCCACTGGCAGGGGAAGTGGGGGTACGCTCCCCATGCCTTCAACGTCCTCGCTTTGCTCATGGACGCCGAGCGGGAGCGAGACCGCCAGGAGGCGCAGAGGCTCCGCACGTTGGCAACGGAGGTCTGGGATGCAGCGCGTGCCAAGGGCCAGTTGCACCCGCCGCCCCTGCTGCTCGCCCTTCTCGTGGGCGATGTCGAGCAGGCAGTCCGGGCGTGCCGGGGCGCCGGTCAGGGGGCTGCGCGCTCCCAGTTGCCCAACGGGGGCTGGCGCTTCGTGCCGCGCGAGGAGCACAGAGACCTGGCGCGTTGGGGGAACGAGTCGCTCGGCGTGACCGGCTCGCGCGTGCCGAACCTCCAGCGCGCCGCCCTTGTCACGGCTGATCCCGAGCTCGTGAGCGCCTTTATGCGCACCGTGGAGTACTGTGACCGCTTCACGGTGCCCCGCGGCGGACAGACCTGGGAGCTCGCCGTCCACACGCCCGACATCATGGCCTCGGCCGATGGTGTCGAGATCTACCTCGCAGCCTACCAACTCACGGGCGAGCGGAAGTACCTCAAGCGCGCCCGCCACTGGGCGGTGAGCGGGCTGCCGTTCGTGTTCTTCTGGGACGATCCGAACGTCGCCGCGCTGCACTTCTCCACCATTCCGGTCTTCGGGGCCACACACTACCGGGGCTCCTGGTTTGGCAGGCCGGTGCAGTGGTGCGGGCTGGACTACGCCAAGAGCCTCATCCGCCTGTCTCGCTTCCAGGATGAGCTGCCCGGGGAGACGATCCCGTGGCAGAGAATCGCCGAGGGCATCCTGCGCAGCGCTATGATCCAGCAGTACGCCGACGGCCCGCTGCGCGGCTCGTACCCGGACTTCTGGCTCTTCCACGACGACCGCGGCGACGGGCCGGCGATCAACCCGCAGCTCATCCTGGCGAACCTCTGGATGCAAGATGACTATGACCCGGACGTCCGCACCGTCGTGGCGCCCGTGGGCGGGACCAGGGCACACGTCTCCGCGTTGGCGCACGTCTCGGCCGAGGCCAGGGCCAACACGCTGCAGATCCGCTCCAAGCGCTCGTCGGGCGTCACTGTTGCGTTCATCGTGGCGAACATCGGGGCACCCAAAGGCGTCCGATCCGGGGTGCAGTTGTCAGCGGTGTCCGATCCCGGACAGGAGCGCGGATACCGCTACGATGCCGATGCGCGGCTGCTCACGGCGACGGTTGCCGCCGGCGCCGATGGCGTCGCACGCCTTACCGTGGATCTGCAGTAGGCAGGGAGAGCAGGCCATGTTTCGAACAACCGCCCTGATCTGCTTCGCAGTGGTCACGCTCACTGGCGCTTGGCACACTGTCGCTGCGGCGCAGGAGGCTGCAGTGCGCGTATACATAGAGGCCGAGGACTGCGACGGCCTCCTGCGCTATCCGTATGACAATGAGGACGCTCAGGGCTGGTACGCGCGCATCTCCACGTGCCGCGCATATGGTGCGCCGGGGCGAACGTGCCATGCCGCCATCCACGAGAATGCCTCGCCGGAGGGGCGCACCATGTCGCTCCGCCTGGCGCGCCCGCTGCGGCCGGGGACGTATCGTGCGTTCCTGCGAGTTGTGGGGCCCCGCTATCCCGACCGCGACACCGTCGTGCGCGTCCACGTGGGGGAGACGCCGATCGATTTCCGGTGGCGCGAGGGCGGCAAACGCTTCGCCTGGCTCCCCGGTGTGACAGTCGAGGTGCGCAAACGCGCGCGCTCCGTGTCCTTCACCGCCCTGGAGTTCGGGGGTAATGGCCACGGCGTGCTGTATGAGCCCCTCCATCGCTCCATCTGGATCGAC
>JASFTE010000133.1:0-9590 GCA_050114035.1 Armatimonadota bacterium
AGGGGATGGGCATCATCCTCCAGAACCGCGGGCGGGGCTTCTCGCTCAAAGAGGGCCACCTCAACGTCATGGAGCCCCACAAGCGCCCATTCCACACCATCATCCCGGCCATGATGTTCCAGGGCGGCCGCCCGGTGCTCGTCTTCGGCGCCGTCGGCGGCCCGCTGCAGCCCCAGGCGCAGATCCAGGTGCTGATGAACACCATCGAGTTCGGAATGGACCCGCAGCAGGCCATCGACGCCCCGCGATTCGCCCATTACGGCGGCACCGTCTACGACTCAGGCACCGACACGAGGACGATCCGTCTGGGGAAGGGCATCTCGGAGTCGGTGTGCGACGAGCTGGCCGGCATGGGGTACGAGCTCGTGGACCAAGGCGGCTTCGGGGAGCCCGAGGCCGTCATGATCGACTACGACGGCGGCATACTGCTCGGCGGGTCGTGCAGCGATGCGGTGGTAGGCTATGGCACTGCCTGACTCTGGCGACCCACCGCCGACGGGCCCGCTCCCAATACGATGTAGGCCTACCGGAACGTCCTGTACTTCTTCGGATCCAGTCCGGCTTTCTTGACCATGCCTTCGGCCGCGGCGAGGACGTGTTCCGTCCGGGCGCTAATGGCGTCCTTGCTCGTACCGGGGGGCATGCGGCGGCTCACGTAGCGCCGCGCGGCCCACTGGGGCACGTTGTTGGCCACCGCCCAGAGAGCCACCTGGGCCTTCTGCTGATCCAGCTCCTGCGCGCCGATGACCTGTGCGAGCCGCGCCATCGTCCGGTTCGGCGGCGGCAGGGCGACCATCACATCGTGCGGCGTCGGGGCCCGCAGACCGTAGTTGGCGCAGCCGCCGGGCACGAAGACCTGCGCGATGCGGTAGGTCGTCAGATCGGCCGGCGTGGACTGGAACGTCGAGATCCCCTGGACAACTCCGCCCCCACCTCGATACCCGCCTCCGCCCGGATACGCGCCCCCGCCCGGGAACCCGAACTGCGCCCGAAACACTGTCCCCGGATTCACCACCACCTGCAGCGGCTGCGGCGTCTGACGCACGATGGTGCCCCTCACCCCGGTATCGCCGGCGCCCCGGAACTCCGCCGTCACCAGCCCCCGGTCGAGCGCCTCCAGCAGATCAATCGGCGCGGCCCCCGCTGCAGTCAGAGACAGCCACGCCGCAAGCAGGCTTACGACAATGGGTATTCCCGCCCGTCGCTTCATGATACACATCTCTCCTCGCACGCCTCCCGAGCTGCTTCCCGGCTGATGAGCGGCACGCGATGTCCGCTCTCACCACTAGATGACTGCCTCCCCCCGCGGGATGTTCACTTCATTACGCCGGGCGGCGCGGCTCCCCGCATCACACGAGCTCCATCACCTCGCTGAGGCAGGAGATCTCCGGGCCATCCCATTCGTCCACGTCGATCCGGTGCGGCTCGTAGCTGTCCTCGTACGGCACGCGAATGAGCACCGGGCTCATGCCGACCGCGGCCGCCCCGGACAGCTCCCTGCTGCTCCCATCGCCCACGTACAGGCAGCCGTCCGGCTCCGCCTCCAGCCCCTCGCACGCGAGCCGATAGATGCGTGGATCGGGCTTCTTCACGCCCGCGACGCACGAGAAGACGGGCGCCTCGATGGCGGAGGCGAACGGCGTTTCGCCCCACATGCGCGGGACTTCCTCCGAGCAGTCGCTGATGAGGCCCGTCTTGAGACCGCGAGCACGGAGCTCCGCGAGGGTCTCGAGGGCGTCATCCCGCGGAACAAGCGTCCGCCGCGTCAGGCTGAGGCGGATCCCGAGCGCCTCGGCCATCCGGGCGGCATCCGCCTGCACGTCGAGCTCGCGACAGATGTGCTCAACACTGGCCTCCAGAGTCGGGAACGCCCCGGTGGCGCGCTCATTGAACGTGTCCACCCACAGCCGAACGAAGCCCTCCTCGGGCGCGCCCAGCGCCTTCGCCATCTCGGCGAGCACGCGCTGGTGGTCCCGGACCGAGTAGTTGTCGATCAAGGTCCCGAACAGATCGAAGATCACGGCGTCGTATCTCATACATCCCTGCCTTGCGCGCGACAGATCACAGGAACGTCTTCAGCCCGTCCTCGAACCGCGTCCCCTCGATGCCGAACGTGTCCCTGAGCACTCTGGCCTCACAGATGTTGTCCTCCGACATCATCTTGAGCTGATCCACCGTGACCTCCGGCTCGCGGGCCAGCACCTCCTGGGCGCAGGCGACGAGGAACATCAGCGCCATCGGCACGTGCAGCTTCCGCTTCTGGACACCCAGGTGCTGGGCCACCAGATCGACGATGCGCTCGAACGTGAGCTGCTCCGGCCCGCCCACCTCATACGTCTGCCCGATGGCCTCGTCGTGCGCCAGACACCAGGCGATGCATGCCGTCAGATCGTCAATGAAGATCGGCTGCAGCCGCGATCGCCCGCTGCCGGCGATGGGGATCACGGGGCCCTTGTGCAACAGCCCGCGCAGGGAGTCCGTGAAGCCGTCGCCCTCGCCGACTATGATGGACGGCCGGACGATGGTCCACTTGGGGGAGCGATCGCCGCCCTCTCCCCCACCTCGCACGAGCTGCTCCGCGTGCCACTTCGTCTGGTGGTATCTCGATACCGCCTGCGGCCGTGTGCCGAGTGCGCTCACGTACAGCAGCCGTCCCACGCCCGCCGCCTCGGCCGCGGTCACGACGCTACGGGTCCCGTCCACATGGATTGCCTCAAACGTCACCGCCCCGCGCTCGACAATGATCCCCACCAAGTGGATGACGGCCTCGACGCCCTCCATGGGCTCGACGAGGCTGCCGGCATCCGTGACGTCGCCGACCGCACGCTCGACGTCGCTGTCGTGGAGGACCGACCGCTCCGCGCCCTCACGAACGAGACACCGGACTCGGTGCCCATCCCGACGAAGCCGCTTGACCAGGTGCCGCCCGACGAAGCCGGTGGCGCCGGTGACCAGTATCATGATGGCTCAACCTGCAGCAACGTCATGCGATCCGAGGAGTGCTGCTGTCGCGGGGAAGTTCTGCTCAACTACCTGGAAGACCTCGTCGCCGAAGCGGCGATATACGCCGATGACCTCCGTCACCGGCGCGCCGTATGGCGCGCCGTCCACCACCTCGGGGTACTGCATGAGGAGTTGATCGTCGTCGCACGCCCTGAAGTCCGCCGCCAGCATGAGCAGCTCCATCAGATTGGCGAAGGCATCGCTGTCTCGATGGGCGAGCGGATCGGCGAGAACGTCGATCATGTACGCCTCATCCGGCAGACCGGCCCCGAGCATGGACACCCGGCGCACCAGGCACGGGACGCATCCGCCGCATGGCCGCGGCGCCCGCCCGATCTGCCAGCACGAGACGCTCCGCTGGATGTCCTCGATGGGCGCCTCCGGCCGCAGAACGTCCCGTATCACCTCGGCCTTCGTGCGATCCTGGAACGGGTTCATCACAACGACGCGCCGGTCGAGGATGTCCGTGGCCAGATCCGCCACTCTCGCCAGCAACTGGGGATGATTGCTTCGCGTTGACAGGCTGCCGATGCGCGCCCTCGTGGGCGGCAGATGGCACGCAAGCACGCCGTTCTCGAAGGCGTACACCTCCTCGACCCCGACGGCGTCCGCCACCGCGACGCCCGCCGCCAGGAACAGAAACGCCCTCGACCGCTGGGACGGCTCGCGCGCGTCCTCCGCAGGGAATGGCGCTGCCGGATTCTGCACACGGGAGGGCGCCAAACAGACCTGCAGTCGGACCGGTGTGCAATCGAAGGTGCGACCCAGCGACGCCGCCACCTGCCGCTGCGCCTCATCCACCGAGGGGCTGCCCGACGAGTGGCTAATGAGCGCCGGCCATCTGTTGGCCTTGAGCAGCGCCGCCGCCCCACCGAAGGAATCCACCCCCCCCGACAGCAGGCACACGCAGTCAACGTCCGGCCTCGGGGGCTGCGCCGCAGCCCGCTCACCTGGCCCGCGCGGAGCAAACGTCAGCCTGACATTGTCCCCGGTGAGGAAGTGCACGATGCGCTCAACTGCTCCGGCGCGCTGCTCCCAGAATGCCGGGGCGCGCACGGGCGCGTGTATGGTGAGATCCCTCACCCACGCCTCGTTCTCACCCCGCCGCACGCCGATGTCCGTCATGAGCGTGACGGCCGCGATCTCCACCAGGTCCAGCGCCCGCGGACCGGCCCGCTGAGAGATGACGTCGTGAAGCCGGAGGGTGACGTTGCGTCGCTCGCCGTGGAACTCGATGGCGACAGACGGGGCGGGGGTTCCGCATGTGTGGCGATGCCCACCGGCCGGCCCCTGATCCCCGGGAGCGCCTCTAGGAGGCATCCTCGCCTTCCTCCAGGACGAGCCGCTCCAGCGCCCGGGGCACTATCTCCGCGAGCACTGCCGAGATCTCCTCTTCGTCCTCGGCCGCCTCCAGCACCGCCAGTTCCATGGCCTGCAGTTCCCGCGCGACATGGTCCTCAGCCGCGTGCACGAACTTGCCCGCCTCAACCACGCCCGTGAACTGCCCCTGGCCCACGTGCCGCGTGATATCGCGCCCCACTATATGCGAGAACACGTGCGCCAGGTACGTCGCCAGGAACGTACGGGGGAGCGGCGTGCCGGGGGGTAGGCGGCTGCTCGCAAGCACCGTCGGCGTGACTGCGGAGAGGGCGATCTCGCCATACCGGGACGAGTCCCGCCGGACGGCGGTGACGTCCTCGACCTCTTCCCTGATGGTCTGGGCGACAGCCGCGAGCTGCTCTCGGTCCCTCCCGGCCCCGGCCAGCGGACCCGCGTGGGCCATCAGGCGCCGCAGAGCCCGGGCCACCGGCGCGCTCGACAGCCCCGCCACGAAGTCATCGTCCATGGCCTGGACGATGCGGCTCACGATCTCCGGAGCTCGCGCGCCCGGGTCAGCATACCCGCGTTTGACTCGCCCCCAGTCGCCGCCGGGCGGCGACGGCTGGAACGTGGACGTCCCCATGACAGCACGCCGCCTTCGCATGACCCGGCGCCAAACAGGTCATGCGCAGCCATGAGTCATTGTACCACGCGAGCGCAGGGCGTGCGCCCAGTGGCTCCTCCCCTACACTCACTACTTCGCAGCCTGGCCCCCCGATTCCTGCGCCATTCGCGCCGCGCCACGCGCACCTCCCTCGGAATCCGGGGACATAGTGCCCATCTGCTTGCGCTTCCGCGGGCGGCCCCCGCGATGAACTCCCTCCTACCGACGCCGGACCGCGAAGTCCTTCACCTCCCGCAGCGCCGGCGGGTCCTGATCGCCGTTGATGGCCGCTATCAGCTCGTCCGCCTTCACCACAACCGGATCGTCCGCCTTGTTGCCGGCCCGCTCCAGCAGTCGCGCGCGCGTCTCGAGCAGTTGCGGCAGCACCTCCCTGGCATTGCCGCCGTACCGCGCCAGGTAGTCCAGGCAGCGCGGCGCCCGGTTCCCCAGGCCCCACCGGCCCGGCTCGATCAGCTCCACGCACAGCGGCATGCCCTCGCGAATGTGCAAGCTCGAGAGCAGGTCCAGCCCCGCCAGCCGGATGCCGTCGGAGAACATCACATCGCTGGGAGACGGCTCGCGGATCGCTCGGATGATCACCGGCAGGTACCGACCGAAATCCGGCTCGTCGGGCAGGAGCTTGTACAGCGGCGCGATGCGGCCCCGGGTGCGCCCGTCATCGTTCCGGAGGATCGACTTCATCGCCCGAAGCAATAGCCGTCGATCGACCTCCCCCAGCGAGTCCACCAGCAGCCCGCCGCCGTACGCCCGGTCCTTCACGAACAGGGCCGAGGTGACGAAGCGCTGGGTCCAGCGGCGGGGATCATCCGGGAGCTTCCGCAGCGCCACCCGGAGCAGCTCGTTCGCCACCTCGTCCTTCTCTGCCGGCTCCTGACTCGCCAGCGCCCTCACGACCATCATTAACAGCCACGAATCTCTCGTCGCCAGCATCCCGCGCAGCTTCTCGGCCAGGCCCGGGCCCGCGCGGGGTCCGAGCCGGGCGATGGCCTCACAGGCGCCCAGCTTCGCGTCCCGGTTGTCGCCATCCAGCAGCGCGCCCAGTCGCGCGGCATAGTCCCCCTCGTGATGGCTCAGGCTCTCCGCGGCCCGCTGCCGAACCACCGGCGACCAACTGCGCAGCTTCTCAAAGAGCTCTTCGTCCGGGAACGCATCGTAGCTGGTGCCCCGGTCCCAGAACGTGAAGTTCCGGCCCGCCTCGATGACCTCGGCCGCCTCCTCCCGAGACAGTGCCGGCGCGACGCTGGGCTCCTTGCCCAGGATGTACAGGCTCCTCCGCGGCAGCGCATACGTGAGCAGATACGCGCCCGTGCTGTCCCAACCGCCGTACGAATGCCCTCCCGTATTGGCCGGAACCCCTTGATACCGGAAGCGCCCGTCCCAGCCCCGCGCCAGGTCGAAGTACCATGCAAGCTCCTTCATGTGGGCCGCGGTGGCCTCCGGTCCCGCCCGCGAGACGCCCGGCAGCGCCCAGAGCATGTTGAAGAAGTTGCCCGTGTGTCCCGTCTCGCGTTCCACGTACGAGGCGGTCATCATGCGCGAGAAGAACGCCGTCGGTTCGCGATCTCTCAGCAGATCGAACAGGATTGCCCCTGTAGCGTTCGTGCCGTTGTCGTCATGCTCCATCCATGGATCGTGGTCCCCGTACGGGATCGAGCCCTTGCCCAGGTACCAGCGCACGAACTTCGACGCCCTCCTGATGGCCCGGTCCAGGTCGCGATGATCCACGCCGGCCTTCCTGGCGAGCACCATCGAGATCGTGAGCACCGACCCCGGCTGGTTCATCGCTCCGTAGCCCCGCAGAATCCCGTTAGGCTGCGCGAAGCGGTGCCCCCACGTCCCCACGTTGCTCTGCCCTCGCGCGATCTCCAGCGACACCCGCCGCAGCCCCGGCAGAACCGCCGCATCGCGCGTCTCCAGGCAGTACTCCGCCAGAAACAGGTTGGCATAGGCGTAGTGCCATGAGTACAGACCGTCCTGCTGTATCTCCGCGGCGCGCCTGGCGTAGTCCGCCACCAGCGGAGCGTATTGCTCCTCGCCCGACGCCAGCAGCGCGAGCGCGTTCAGGTCGTTCTGGATCGACACCCGCTCCAGGCCGGTCTCGGCGAGCGCGCGGCAGCCTTGCTCGAAGATGGCCCGCGACTTCTCACAGTTGTACGGCGCCGTGTCGGAGTACGATCCCAGGGGCTTCAGCCGGAGGGTCACCTCGTCAGTAGTGCCGTCGCGCCACCGAAGCAGACCCAGGACTCCGCCATTCTCCGTCTTCTCCGCCTCGGTCAGCGCCCGGGCGAACTCAATCCGCGCGTCATCCGCAAACGGCTCCCCGCCCACTCCCAGGAGCACATCGCCCTTCTGCAGGATGCCGTCGGCCGGCGAGCCCGCCTCGACCTCGGTGATCAGAATCTGCCGTGCATCGGTCGTCCGATGCCGCCAGGCCCACATCCACCCCCGTGCCCCCGTCGCCCCCAGCGTCCAGTCGTGGGTCTTGTCCGGCTGGTCGCCCTTGGTGAAGTCCAGTGGCGGCGGCTTGGTCTGCTGGGCCCAGACCAGCGGCGCAGCGAAGCTGAGCACAATCGCCAGAGCGCACATCGAAGGGAGCAGCTTTCGAGCTAGAGTCATCTGATGTCTCCTCGAATCCACGGACGCCTTACCTGATTCTGCCGCTGGTGCTTCCACGGGCCCCTCGGGCCACGCTTCCGTAAGTGACGAAGTGCGCGCTCCAGCAGTGACGCCAGGTGCGACCGGTTATTGGGCTCGCCCCTTCAGAACTCCCACCAATCACAAGCTCAGCGAGCGCCCTCAAGGCCTGTCGCGTGAGCTCTATCTCACTCGTCGCCAGCCCCCCGGGGCTCTACGCGCGTGTACGGACTCGATATGTAGGTCGGATGGCGCACGGCACGGTACGCGATCGTTTTTCGGCGGTTGCTGAAGAAATCGATGTGCGATGCATCGGTTCTGACGTCGATCTCTGTGGTCCAGGCGTTCTCGGCGGGATGGTACTCCACATCCTCCCATTGGTCGTCGGGGAACAGATCCCGGATATAGGCGGCGCTGCCGTCCGGGGCGCGGTCGTACATCCACCAGATACGGCCGGTCTCCGCCCTGGAACCGGGTTTGAACTTTACGGCCACCTGTAGCTTCGTCCCGGTCACTTCGCAGTTCACGGACGGCGGTTCCAGCATGGGTTCGACATCCTCGAAGAAATGCTGCAACAGTAATGCGGATTTCGCCTGCTGGTCTCGCTCGGCGACCTTGTGCCCCTCCCTGTCCCTCCGAAAAGGCCCATCCACACGTGAATCTGAGGCTCTCTCAGTTGCACAGACTTGTTTCGGGCCCCCACGGGGGATTCCCCACATGCAACTGGGCGCCCCGCCGTTGGCTGAACGGTCAGCCGTTCATGGCAGTGCTTCACCATCCGGGCTCCGGGAACCTGCACATCTGCTCGTGGAGCCCGAGATGGGCAGGATGGAGGAAGGGGATCATGTGGTGGGGCTTGGGGAAGGAGGGCACGGTGAGGCGGGGTTGGGGGGGGCAGTGATTTGGTAAGGTGTGCCTGGAATTCGCCCTGCGCATCCGGCCCATCGTCTTCCGCCTTCGCCGCTACTGACCATTGCCTTCCACCAGCCTGCCGGCCGGGCCCGCTACTCCGGACCACCGGGGCCCACATCGGACGGCCGGAGAGGGTGCCGCACGATAGCCTGCGCCGAGTGCTCGTCGGCGCCCACGTCCCTGCGCCGCACGCGCGGCTGGCCGTCAATGTCCTCAGTGACGTGGGGATACTCCCCGGCGGCCGCATCTATCGCCGGGCTGCCCCTCGACGGCCGCCAGAGCCCCTCTGATTGCTCCAACCGCGGGTCCACGACACGAATCCCCGCCCCCCGCGGCGCGATGCCCAGCATCGCCGTGCCCGCCGGGAACATGATGTTGCCGGCCCATGCGAGATTCTCGGGCGGGTGGATGACGTTCACCAGTGTGCCGCTTGACGCGGCGACGATGTTGTTCGCGATGGTGCAATCCCGTGAGGGCAAGTCCATCGTGCCCGCGTCGTCGAAGCCGATGTCGATGGTCGTGTTGACGCAGTCCACGAATGTATTGAAGGCAATCACTGCCCGATGGGGCCTGAATCGCGCGTCGAGAGGGCCCGTGTCCGTGTCGCCATTGCACAGGACAAGGGGGGCCTCATCGCCCTTGCCCGTCAGATCCTGGAAGTAGTTGTTGATCACCCTCTGGTCGTCGCCGTATATGCGGACGCCGCCCACGCCGGGCTTGCCATCGGTGCAGAAGAAGAAGTTGCCCTCCGCCACACAGCGATTGCCGTGTCTCAGGACGACCGAGCCGTGGTTATTGATGCACGTGTTGTCACGGATGATGTTGCCCGAGCACTTGACGGAGATGAACTCGGGATCGCCGTCGCAGTTCTCGAAGAGATTCTGCTCGACGGTGCAATAGGCGCTGGCCATGGACATCTTGCTGTTGCCGAGCCGAATGGCCTCCAGGCCATTGCGCACCCGGGGGCCGATGTTGCGGAAGTGGTTGTGGTCGATGCGATCGTGCAGCGACGGCCGGCCGGTGGGCTGATCGGACT
>JASFTE010000134.1:0-9522 GCA_050114035.1 Armatimonadota bacterium
TATGCGTTGTGTTATACTCCCTGAGAAGCTTGTCGGCATGCGCTGCGGCTCTGTCTTGGGGTGCCATGACAGGCACTCGCGGCGCCTGTGGGGCCGCTGCGCGCGCAGGGGACACCCTCTGTGCTATCGGCCCGGCAATGCCGCCGCCGTCGCCGCCGGAACACCAGGGGCGACCCTGCCGGAAGCCCCTGCTGCAGAACGATTTGCGGTACACGACACAGCACAGGGTGATGGCCATGGAGCGGAAGGCGGGGCCGCGGCAGAAGACAACGCGTGCCCCCCGGGAGCAGTTCAGGCGCGAGATAGCCGGTCTCGCGCTCATCACGGCCAGCATACTCGTCTTGGCCAGCCTCGTCTGGCACGCCCGCGGACCCATCCCAGAGGCCGTCTCGTGGCTGCTGCGCGTCGTTGCCGGCCTGGGCGCGTATGCCGTGCCGGCCACGATGCTCGTGCTGGGGTGTCGGATGGCTCTGAACGCGGCCCCCTGGCGTACACGTGACATCGCCCTCGGCAGCTCGCTGTTGTGCATCACGATTCTGACCTTCCTGGCTCTGCTCGTGCCCAGGGGCGACGAGTGGCAGATGGGGCTCCTGGTGGACCGGGGCGGTGCGCTCGGCGCGACGCTCGGCTGGATACTGCGGCGCATCTTCGGGGAGGCGGGCAGCTACATAATCCTGGCCGGCATGGCGGCGACGGCCATACTGCAGCTCAGCGATGTGCGCCTCAAGGACATCGCGTCAACTCTCGCCGAGAGCGGTGTGCAGCTCTGGGAGCGGATCCGGCCGTCGCGGGAGCGGCGCGCGAAGCAGCTTCGCCGACAGAAGCGGGAGGGGTCGGCGCGACCCGAGGTCGGGTCGGAGAGCGGCAGCGTCAGTGAGGCCGAGCAGCACGCCGCCAGGGTACGGACCACGAAGGCGAATCCGGCGGAGGAGCCGCAGCAGCTCGAGCTGCTGGAAGCCACCGACGCCGCCGGTGGAGAGGGCAACGGCGGCGGCGAGAGGGCCCGGCGCCCGAGTGCGCCGTTCGCCGACCTCAAGCTCCCCCCGATTGACTTGCTCGATGCCCCCACGGGCGAGGCTGATAGCGAAGACGGGACCGAGACAACGGACAACATCGTGCTGGTGGAGGACACGCTCGCCAGCTTCGGGATATCGGCGAAGGTAGTGCACCACGAGCGCGGCCCGGCGGTGACGCGATACGAGGTGGAGCCGGCACGCGGGATCCGGGTGAGCCGCATAGCCAACCTGGCCGACGACCTGGCCCTGGCCCTGGCCGCGATCGACGTGCGCGTGGAGGCGCCGGTGCCGGGCAAGTCCGTCATCGGGATCGAGGTGCCCAACAAGCGGGTGGCCATCGTGCCGCTGCGGAGCATCCTGGAGACGGACGCGTACCGCCATGCCGACTCGAAGACCTGCTTCGGCTTGGGCAAGGACATCCCGGGCCACCCGGTCATCGCCGATCTGACCATGATGCCGCATATGCTCATCAGCGGCGCGACGAACGCCGGCAAGAGCGTGTGCCTGAACGCCATCATCGCCAGCATCCTGTACCGGGCGACCCCCGCCGAGGTGCAGTTCATCATCATCGACCCGAAGCGCGTGGAGCTCACCGCGTACGACGGCATCCCGCACTTGATGGCGCCCATCGTGCAGACCGCCGAGGAAGCGGCCGACACACTGCGCAAGGTGATCGCGGAGATGCAGCGCCGCTACGACGTGTTCGCCCTCACCAGCGTGCGGGACGTGGGCGAATACAATGCGGCCGTGTCCGCCGAGGAGCGGCTGCCGTACGTGGTCATTGTCATCGACGAGCTGGCCGACCTGATGATGCAGGCGGCGGCGGAGTTCGAGTTCAGCATCTGCCGCATCGCCCAGCTCGCCCGGGCCACGGGCATCCACCTGGTGGTGGCGACGCAGCGGCCGTCGGTGAACGTGATAACGGGCACCATCAAGGCAAACATCCCGTCCCGCATCGCCTTCGCCGTGGCGTCGCAGGTGGACTCGCGCACGATTCTGGACGCCAATGGGGCCGAGCGGCTGGTGGGCCGGGGCGACATGCTGTTTGCGCCGGTGTACGCCTCCAAGTCCATGCGCGTGCAGGGCGCCTTTGTCAGCCCGCAGGAGATCGAGCGTATCGTCGAGTACCTGCGCGCCCAGGGCGAGCCGCAGTTCAGCATCGTGCCGGAGTTCCCGACAGACGACGTAGCCCTGGGTGGGGCGGACGATATTGAGGACGAGCCGTTGTTCGCGCCGGCGGCCGAATTCGTTACCGCCCACGACGAGGCGTCCGTGTCCATGATCCAGCGGCGCTTCAAGGTGGGCTATGCGCGCGCCGGGCGGCTGATCGACATGATGGAGAAGCGTGGCATTGTCGGCTCGTACGAGGGCTCGAAGCCGCGGCAGGTGCTCATGTCGCTGGGGCAGCTCCACGTGCTGCTGGGCGGGGACGAGCCGGCCGGGGCGCCCGAGCTGGCGCACTCGATGGCATCAGCGGAGCAGCCCACTGAGGGCCCATCCCACAACCCAGCTCTGGGATAGACGCCAAAGAGTACTATGGGGACAGAGCCCCGAGCGATCCATCCCCGCAACCGACTCAATGAGCTGACGGGCCGGGAGTGGATCCGGTTCACCAAGTCGTGGTTCGTCTGTGACTCGCGGCGATACCACCGGAATCGCCCCACGGAGTTGCACCCGGCCCGCTTCCCTGAGGAGCTGGTGGCGGACTTCGTCTCGTTCTTCACCAAGCCCGGCGACTGGGTGCTGGATCCCTTCGCCGGCAGCGGCGCGGCGCTGGTGGGTTGCGCGGAGCTGGGGCGCAACGCCGTCGGCATCGAGCTCGTGCCGCGCTACGCCGATATTGCCCGGCAGCGGCTGCAGACGGACGCGGCGCAGGCGTCTCTGCCGCTAGACGGTGGAGACGTTCCGGCCTCGCGACAGGAGGCCATCTGCGGCGATTCGGCTCAGCTCGGCGGGGCATCGCTCCGTGAGCAGATCGCGCAGTGCGGTGTGCCCTCCGAAAACGGCACGCCGTGCTTTGACTTCATCATCACGTCGCCGCCGTACTGGAATATGCTGCGGACCAGCCGCGGGGGCGTGCGTTCGACGCACAAGCAGCGTGCCGCGGGTGGGCTGGACACGCGGTACTCGGAGCTGCCCGAGGACCTGGGCAACATCGGGGACTACGATGCGTTCATTGAAAAGGTGGGGGCGGTGTTCGACCAGTGTCAGCCGCTGCTGCGCGACGGCAGGTACCTCGTGGTGATTGCCCAGAATCTCCGCGCGCCCGAGGGCTGTGTGAAGCCTCTGGCCTGGGACCTGGGCCGGCGCATATCGAAGGCCTACACACTGCATGGCGAGAGGATCTGGTGTCAGGACAGCAAGAAGCTGGGCATCTGGGGCTATCCGAGCGTGTTCGTGCCCAATTACCACCACCACTATTGTCTCATCTTCTACAAGGGCCCCGTTGATGATGCATAGGCAGCGCCCGTCACACGGTGGCCCCTGCACAGACTATCCATGAGCAGGAGGTATGCCGTTGAGCACAAAGCGTGTTCGTGGCGAAGAGGCTGAGGCCGCGCGCCAGTATCTGGCCGGTCTGATCTGCGAGAAGCTCCTGTCCACCCCCGACGCGGCCAAGGCGACGGAGATCGCGCAGGACCTCGATCCCGTGGGATCGGTCTCCCCGCGTCTGGTCAGAGAGACGCTCCGGGGCGACAGGCGCTTCACCATCGTCGAGCGTCGCTGGGACCTCGTGGTGCGAGAGGAGCTGGCCACCCGGCCCGTCGGCGGCGCGATCACGGCCCTGCTCGAGGCCTACGGCAAGCCGATCAGCCGGCAGATGGTCGCCGAGCGGATCGCCGCCAGCCGCAAGCGCCTCGTGGAGTTCCTCGAGGACATAGTTGACGACCTGCTGAGCACGCGGCCGCAGTACGTAGCGCTCGACTCCGATCTGTACGCGCTCGGCGACTGGCTGGTCTCGGTCGAGCACGGCACCGTCGAGCAGATCCTGTTCTACAACGGCCTGTCGGAATCCGAGGAGCTGGCGGCCGTGCGCGAGGCCATCGGCCGCAAGCACATAAAAGGCAACACGCCGGCCGACACCGCCGAGCGCGTCATCGACGCGGTTGACGGCGTGGTCTCCAACAAGGTACTCGCCTTCCTCGTGTGGGAGCAGCATCCCGCGTCCAACCCCGAGGTCCTGCTCAATCGCATGCTCAGCGATGACCGGTTCACGTTGCTCACCGGCCCCAGGTGGTGCTCGGCGGCGTTCCACGCGAAGCTCAGCGACACGCTGGCCCGGCTCTCGGCCCAGACCGACGAGGAGGCCCATGAGGGGGAGGTAGAGGCGGACCTGCAGGCCATCCTCGCCACGGCGCCGCCGAAGGGCACGCACTTCACCGTGTCAGACGCCGATCTTGGCGAGGCGGTGGCGGCCGTTGGCGCCCGTGGCGCTGCCTCCCTTGACGTTCTCGTCACCGAGGCATTCGAGCTCTACCCGGGCGACGAGAACTTCGCCGCCGGCATCCATGCCCTGGCCGCCAGGCTCACGGATCGGTCCGACATCGTGCCCGTCGGGCCCGGTGCGTACGCCGCGGCCAACGCCCTGCCGGAGGGAATCGGCGACGTGCCCCCGCCGCTGCGTCCGGTCTTCGTCGGCAAGCTGGCCGACGATGACCTGCCCATGGACACGATCCTCACGGACACGGGCATCGGGGCAGACTTGGCCGCGCGCGTGCAGGACCCGGAGAACGAGGACATCTGCGAAGAGGACGAGGTGAGCATCAAGCGGGGATACAAGCCCCCGGAGCAAGTGCTCCACGTTGTCCCCCATCACCATCTGCAGACCGGAACGCTGAAGGCGCGGCAAATCGACCGTCGCGTGTTGCCCGAGGAGCCGCGCGTCGTGCGGATCACGCTCGAATACGCCGAAGACGAGGACTACATTGTGTGGATCGACAACGAGGTCGGACTGCTGCACGGCCTCGGCGACTGGTACGCACGGTACGTGCCCGGGCCCGGCGCCATCATCCGCCTCGTGCCCACCTCGGATCCGCTTCGCCTCCGGCTCGTCTATGACGGCGAGGCCGACACGGCCGGGCACATCGAGCAGGCGCGTCTCAAGGAGCTCCTCGCCCTGCGCGACGACGCGCAGAAGAGCGAGACCAGCATGTACGAGATCGTCTCCACCCTTCTGCCACACCACGACAGCGGCGCGCACTTCGAGACGCTCGTGGCCGAGGCGAACGTCGTGCGGCGCACCACGAAGCGCCTGGTTGCCTCGGCCCTGAGCAGCTACCATTGCTTCCGACCCAAGGACGAGAAGTCCGGCATCTGGCGCTTCGATGAGAAGGCCGTGGAGATGGGCCGCATCAAGGCGAAGAAGCGATACATCTCGGCCGCGCAGCCCGTAGCGGCATCAGGGAAGAACAAGTAAGATCGCCGCCATGGAACCAGGCTTCCCCGATCAGCCGCGCGTGCGCTTCGCCCCGTCCCCCACCGGCGGGCTGCACGTGGGCACCGCACGCACGGCGCTGTTCAATTGGCTGTTCGCCCGCAAGTACGGCGGGACGTTCATCCTGCGCATCGAGGACACGGACGAGGCGCGCTCCACGCAGGAGTCGCTGGCAGCCATACTGGACGGCTTCCGGTGGATCGGCCTCGTGTGGGACGAGGGGCCCGATGTCGGCGGGCCCTACGCGCCGTACATCCAGTCCGAGCGCCTGGATCTCTACGAGCAGCATTTCGCCAAGCTCTTGGCCGACGGCGCGGCGTACCGGTGCTTCTGCACGCCCGAGGAGCTGGCCCAGCGGCGCAGGCAGATGACGTCTGCCGGCGCCCCGCCGATGTACGATCGCCGGTGCCGGCGGCTCTCCGCGCGCGAGGCCGAGGAGCTCGCCGCCGACGGGCGGCCCGCCTGTCTCCGGTTCCGCATGCCCGAGGACGGCCACACCGTCTTCGACGACCACGTCTTCGGCCGCATGCAGTTCCAGAATGCCACCCTCGACGACTTCGTCATCCGCAAGACGAGCAACTGGCCCACGTACAACTTCGCCTGCGTCGTGGATGACGCTCTCATGGAGGTGAGCCACGTCATCCGCGCCGAGCAGCACCTCTCCAACACGCCGCGCCAGGTGCAGCTCCTGCAGGCCCTCGGGTACGAGCCGCCCATCTACGCGCACGTGTCCCACGTGCTGGCGCCGGACCGGACCAAGTACAGCAAACGCCACGGCGCCACCGACCTGTCCGAGTTCCGGGCGCAGGGCTACCTGCCCCAGGCCATGCTGAACTTCCTGGCGCTGCTCGGCTGGTCAACCGGGGACGAGCAGGAGCTCATGTCGGCCGATGAGCTCACCGAGCGCTTCGAGCTGGACCGGGTGGGCAAGTCCGGCGCGATATTCGACATCGAGAAGCTGAAGTGGATGAACGGCCAGTACATCCGGCACATGCCGCCCGCCGAGCTGGCCGAGCAGCTCATCCCCCTCCTGCAGACCGCGGACCTGCTGCCCGAGACGCTGACCGAGGAGCAGCGCGGGTACACGGAGCGCGTCGCCGAGCTGATGGCCGAGCGGCTGCGGACGGTCCATGACATCGTTGACTTGGGGGCGTACTTCTTCTCCGACGACGTCGCCTACGACGACAAGGCCAGGTCCAAGTGGCTGCGCAAAGAGGCGACGCCCGACGTGCTCGAGCGCCTGGCCGATGCCCTTGAGGCCGTGGGCGGCTTCTCTCTCGGCGGCATCGAGCAGGCGATGCGGGGCCTCGCCGAGGAGATGGGCATTAGCGCCGCCAAGGTGATCCACCCGGCCCGCGCCGCCGTCACCGGCATGACCTTCGGACCCAGCCTCTTCCACCTCCTGGAGCTGCTCGGCAGGGAGCGCGTCGTCTCGCGCCTGCGCAAAGCGGCCCAGCTGTCTCGCGGCGGGTCGTTCGCAGCGGACGCATGACCCGATGGGCTGCCCCGCATCGGGCCGCTCCCCACACATGAGAGCCTGTCCCCACGCCGCCGCCCGGGCCCCCCTGACCACTGCGCCGCCCGCACCGGCTCCCCGCCGAGGCGTCTCTCAAGGCGCAACAGTGAGACTTCGGGCCTTGCCGGAGATCGGCCCCCGCGGCGTCGTGAGCTCGCACCTCGCCAATGCCAACTCAACGAACAACCGCTCGCAGCACAGCCACCAGCCCATCTCGGCCAGATGCCTGACGGAGTCAGAGCACATCAGCAGATGGAGCGACTGTTGGCGCTCCCCGCCTGATGCCGAAGCACGCCAGCGTCCAGCCCAGCACGCTCAGGACGCTCACAGCCAGCCCCACCACGAAACTCCTGGGCAGGTACCTCAGCTCCACCGCGTACGAGCCCGTCTCGCGCAGCCGCACCCCAATGAGCCCGTCCTTATCGAACAACTGCCCCCGATTGGTTCTCCATGCCGCGTGGTAGTTCTGGTTGATAACCAGAATGCTCGGCCTGCGGACGGTGACGCGAACCGTGATGGAGTTTGGCCCAAAGGCGCACCGCCCGATCTCGGGTGATGGCTCGGCCGCGCCAGGGAAGAAGGCTTCGCCCCGGTACTGAGGATTCGGGATGTAACTGTCTGCCGCATTCACGAAGTACCGGGGGATGGCGTTCTCAGCCATGGGGATGGCCGTGAACCAGTCAATAGTGCCGATGTTCTGGAGCACGTTCAGATACGTGAGGGCCCGGGGCGGCTGCAGGCGGTTGCGTCGGAGATTCGCGCCCCGGACGTGGTAGAACTCCTCCTGCGGCACGACGTACTTGGCCGGTACCTCGGCGATGTACATCCGACGTTGCATCAACGTTGACTTGGGGTACAGGAAGCCCACAGCCACGACGATCAACGCCACGGCACAGACGTGCTCCACCCATCCATGGCGCAGCTTGCGCAACACCCAGAAGAACTGCCCGGCCCCGAGGGCGATGGAGAGGACGATCTGGAACCACAGGAACTTGCAGGCCACCGCAATCGCGCTGAATACCGGCAGGCCCTGCAGCAGTGCAAACAGATCGAAGGGGGCCTTCGGCCCGAGCAGGAGCCAACTGAACAGCACTACGGCGATGACCCATGGCAGCGATCGCTTCCAGAAGCAGCAGGCGGCGATGGCGAACAACGCCAGCGGCAGCCAGCCGACTGTCACGAAGTTCACGCGCCCGGGGACGCCAAGCACATACTGCAGCAGCGCCGGGTAGTCGCCGCCGTACTCCCCGATCCGACTCGTGTACGGATACAGCTCCATATCCGTAAGCCCGCCCCTGGCGTTGATGAACTCCAGCGCCGGCAGAATCCTGGCCATCCCCACGAATAGGGTCACACCCAGGGCAAGCAACAGAACCCGTAGTGCGCGGCTGTCCAGCTTCCTCGCCGGCGTGGATGGGGCCAACTTCCTGAACATCGGCACCGCGTCCAGGAGACAGAAGAACCCCAGGTACAGCATGGCCGTGAAGAATGCCTGCTTGCCGTCAGAGAGCATGGTGTACAGGACGAAGGGCAGCAGATAGAGGGCGCCCGTTCTTCCGCGACAGGACAACCCGACCAGGAGCATGCACAGCGGCAAGTAGGCGGCACAGAGCTCCCCGATATCGCCGTGCCCAAGCGTGTCCGGGACGAAGAGCCCGGCGCCCACCAGCAGCGCGGCGAACAACGCTCCCCAGCGGGTGAAGTCGAGGATGTAGCGCGCCAGCGCGTACGTCCCGAGGCCGCTGGCCAGGACCGCGACGAACCCGATGAGCTTCAGCCCCATCGCCGAGCCGAACGCCACGGACAGCAGGACGAGAGGATTCAGAGCCGGGTCCGCCGGCTCGCCGAGCGTGGGGTACCCGCCGCCAAACCAGTGCGACCGCAGCGGCACGGTGTGGTGCTCGACAATGCTCTTGCGGACGTGCTCATGCCGGCTGGCGCGCAGGAAGAAATCGTCCCTGGCAACGACTTTGCCCGACGAGGTGAGCGTCGGCAGCCACAACACGGTGATGACGAGCGCGACGGCGCCGAAGGCGAGCAGGTCCAACCGCCGGTCGTTCCCAGGCATCGGCCCGTCTGCACTGGCGTCTGCGTCAACACCCGAATCAGCCTTCCGTTGGCGCTCGTTGTCCATCGTGTCGGGGCGCTGGTGACGGTGTTGATGAGACAGGGGCCGAGCCGGCGTCCCTCCAGTGCGGGGAACGCGCTACCGAGCCCGGCGGACGATCTCCCGGGCGGCCACGATGCCGGAGGCCGAGGCGTGGGCGAGGCCGCGACTCACCCCCGGGCCGTCCCCGATGGCGAAGAGGTTCTCCACCGCCGTTTCGAGGCACTCGGAGAGCTTCAGCCGCGACGAGTAGAACTTCACCTCGACGCCGTACAGCAGCGTGTTGCGGCCGGCCACGCCGGGGGCGAGGCCTTCGAGAGCGTCGAGCATCTCCAGGATGCTGCTCAGGTGTCGGTGCGGCAGCACGAAGCTCAGATCCCCCGGCGTGGCGTCCCGCAGCGTGGGCCGGACCGTCCCATGGCTGAGCCGGTCGCGCGTGGAGCGTCGG
>JASFTE010000135.1:0-9513 GCA_050114035.1 Armatimonadota bacterium
TGGGGCAGACGCCGCGCCAGGTCACGCTCGTGGCCGGCGGCGTGGCGGTGGACATCGTCATCCCCGTCATCGCCACACTCGACGCCGATGGCACGACGCAGCCGTTGGAAGAGGGCGCGCTCCCGATGCCGATGCATGCGCCGCCCATGGTCCTCGGTGCCGTCGTGTGGCCGGAGCACGACCTGCGCAACGCCCGCGTGCGGCTATTCACGGACGAGAGGCTGTCGAAGGTCGCGTACGAGAGCCCTCCGGCTGAGGCGGGCGGGAGCTTCGCCATCGTGGCCGATCCCGGCACGTACTACGCCTGCGTCACCGTCGATGTTGACGGTGACGGCAAGTTCGGCCCGGGGGATGCCGTGGGCTACAATGGCGTGACGGACATGACGGACGCAAGCCAGCGACCGCAGCCCATCACCATCGGTCCAGGCCGCCCCACGCCACACCTCGTCATCCCGGTATCGGCCGTGCTCGCCGAGGACGGCAAGCTGCAGGCCGTCGAGGTGCCCGAGAGCGTGAGCAGAGCGGCGCAGCCGGCGGCGCCCTCGGGTCGCGTGTCGGGAACGGTCGTGTGGGCGGGACACACCTTCGAGCGGGTCTGGGTGGTGGCCGCCCGATCTCCCCGACTGCGTGACCTCGCCGCGGCCGCCGCGCCGGATGCGACATCCGGAGCATACACACTCGCTCTCCCCCCCGGCGAGTACGTGCTGGCGGCGCTCGTGGACGCGAACGGGACTGGGCAGCTCGATCCCGGCGACTGCATCGGCTTCCGCCGCGGCGAGACGCCCATCGACCCGGAGGCGCTGCTCAGGCCCATCCAGGTCGAGGCAGAGCAGACGAGGGCCGACGCGCAACTTCACGTCGTCGCCCGGCTGGCTGAGAACGGCGGAGTGGCGCCGCTGGCCGGAGAGTGGCAGGGCGGCGCTGTTACGAGAGTGGATCCCGCCGTGCTGCCGGCACTCGTGCGCGGCCGCCTGCTCTGGGAGGGGAAGGCGCTCAAGCAGGGCACCGTCACCTTCTTCCGGAATAAGCAGCTGTCGGAGGTGGCTGCCGTCGTGCCCATGGGGCCCGGCGGCACGCTCGCGACCGTCCTCCCGCCCGGCGCGTACTACATTATGGGTGGAGCCGACATGGATGGAGACGGGGCCATGAGCGCGGGCGATGGGCTCGGTATCTACGGCGCCCGCCGCATGGGAGCTGCAGGTGAGCGGGAATCGGTGAGCCTGGAGGCCGGCGCGCTGCGCGCTGCGCTGGACGTGCGAATCTCCGACGTCGTGGCCGAAGACGGGACGCTGTCAGCCGTTGGGCCGTAGGGAACTGCACCTCCCAGTCCAGAACCATGCCCGAGGGCCGGCGACGTGCTCGCGTCCACCGGCCGCCGGAAGGAAGCGAGGCAAACGCAATGCCGACGAACGACACGTATGGGTTTGGGATCATTGGCTGCGGCGTGATTGGGCCATGGCACGCGCAGGCGATCAACAGCATCGAGGGCGCCAGGCTCGTCGCCGTGTGCGACATCGTTGAGGAGCGCGCCAGGGAGATGGCCGAGGAGCATGGCGGCGAGCCGTGCTCGGACTACGCGGACATGGTGAAGCGCGACGACATCGCCATCGTGAACATCTGCACGCCGAGCGGGATGCATGCCGATATGGGCGTCGCGGCAGCCGAGGCCGGCAAGCACGTCGTCTCCGAGAAGCCGCTCGATGTGACGCTGGAGGCGTGCGATAGGATCATCGACGCGTGCAGGCAGAACGGCGTGCTCCTCGCCGGCATATTCCAGAACCGGTTCGCGGAGGGCTCCGTGCGGATGAAGGAGGCCGTGGACGCGGGTCGCTTCGGGAAGCTCACCATGGGCGATGCGTACGTCAAGTGGTGGCGCACGCAGGAGTACTACGACAGCGGGGAGTGGCGCGCCACGTGGGATCTGGACGGCGGCGGGGCGCTGATGAACCAGAGCGTGCACTACATCGATCTGCTCCAGTACTTCATGGGCCCGGTGGAGACCATCTATGCCCGCTGCGCGACGCTGGCGCACACCATTGACGTGGAGGACTGCGCGGCGGCGGTGATCGGCTTCGAGAACGGCGCCATCGGCGTCATCGAGGGCACCACGGCGGCGGCCCCCGGCAGCCCCGCACGCCTCGAGATCCACGGCGACGAGGGCACGGCCGCCTGGGAGAACGGCCGCATCAGCACCTGGAAGTTCGCCGAGAAGCAAGAGGGGGACGACGAGGTCGCGGAGGCGAAGAAGTTCGCCGACGGCGCCGTGAGCGACCCGAAGGCCATCGCCGTCGAGGGGCACCGCCGCAACATTGCCGCCCTTCTCGAAGCCGTCAGGGCCGGCGAGCCGTCGCCTCTGCCCGGGGAAGAGGCCCGCAAGGCGGTCGAGATCATCCTCGGCATCTACAAGAGCGCCAAAGAGGGCTGCGAGGTGACGCTGCCGCTGTAGCCCCTGGGAGCGCAGGCTTCCGCCCTGCCCCCCGAACATACCAGGAGGCCCACCCATGACGGAGCTGACGGCTGAGCAGGTCGGGAGAGTCGGCGTGCTGATGGGCGGGGATTCGCGGGAGCGCGAGATCTCGCTCCGGTCCGGCGCCGGCATTATGCAGGCGCTGCAGGAGCGCGGCTTTGACGCTGTGAGCATCGACCCGGACACCGACCTCATCACTCAGCTCCGCAGCGAGAACGTGCAGGTGGCGTTCAACATCCTCCACGGCGGCAGAGGCGAGGACGGGACGATTCCGGGCGTGCTGGAGATGGCCGGCATCCCGTATACCGGCAGCGGCGTGCTCGCCAGCGCCCTGACGATGAACAAGACCCAAACGAAGCGGGTGCTCCAGGCGAGCGATGTCCGCACCCCCGCGTTCTATGCCGTCGACCCGCAGGAGAAAGTCGGGAAGCAATGCCGTTTCGCGGCGAACTTCCTGCGCCTGCCGGCCGTGTGCAAGCCTGCCGACGAGGGCTCCAGCATTGGCGTGAGTATCGTCAAACACATTGAGGAGTTGGAGGGCGCCGTTGGGGCCCTGCTGGAGAAATACGGGTCGGCGCTCATCGAGAAGTTCATCGCGGGGCCGGAGGTGACCGTCGGCGTGCTGGGCACGGGGGAGAACGTGCGGGCGCTGCCGGTCCTGGAGCTGCGCCCCCGGCGCGAGTTCTACGACTACGAGGCGAAGTACACCGAGGGCATGACCGAGTTCGTCCTCCCGGCGCAGCTCGACGAACCGGTCTACGTGATGACCCAGCAGGCGGCCATCAGAGCGCACAAGGTGCTCGGCTGCCACGGCTGGTCGCGCGTGGACATGCACGTGGACAAGGAGGGCGTGCCGCAGATCCACGAGGTCAACAGCGTGCCCGGGATGACGCCCCTGTCGGACATCCCTGCCGAGGCCGAAGCGGAGGGGACGACGTACCAACAGGTGGTGCTCGAGATCCTGCAGAGCGCCTTCGATCGGCCCGGTCCCGCGCAGCAGCAGGCAGTGTCGCCATCGCCGGAGACGCAGCCCTGAGACAGGCCTGGGCCGGCGGTCAGCTCAGCGCGTCTCACTGGTCCAGGTATTCGAGTCGGCCACCGACTGGAACAGCGCTTCCACCACGTCCGTATCCCACTGTGTCCCGGCGCCGGTCTCCAGCTCCTTGATGATGTAGGAGCGGCTCCGGCGCGGCCGGTAGGCTCGTGCGGACATCATCCCGTCGTACCCGTCCGCGACCGCTATGATCCGGCTACTGAGCCCGATGTCATCGCCGGGCAGGCCGTCGGGATAGCCGAGGCCATCCATGCGCTCGTGGTGATGGCGGACCGGGGCGAGCACGCGAGGCTTCTCAATGAGGGGACTCAGTATGCGGAACCCGATCTCGGGATGCCCCCTCATTTGCTTCCACTCCATCTCCGTAAGCGGCATGGGCTTGCTCAGCACGATCTCCGGCACGCCGATCTTGCCGATGTCGTGCAGAGAGGCCTCGATGCGGATGGTCTCGATCTCGCGCCCCGTGAGCCCCATCTCCAGGCCGAGGAGCTGCGCCGTCCGAGCCACCCGCTGGGAGTGGCCCCGTGTGTACTCGTCCTTGGCCTCCAGCGCGTTGCAGATGGCCTCCACCGAACGCACGAGTATGCGCCACTCCTCCAGCGTGCCGGCGGGCGAGGCATCCGAGGCCGCTTCGACGGCCGGCCCGACGCCGCGCCTGTCCAGCGCCTCCGCCAGCCGATCGCAGAGCTCAGCCGGAGCGAAGGGCTTGAGGAGATAGTCGTCCGCCGATAGCCGCACTGCCTCGACGGCCGTTTGCAGGTCGGCGTGGCCGGTCATGAGCAGCACGGGCATGTCGCCACGCAGTGCGCGGAGGGCCGTGAGCATATCGATGCCGGTCGCCTCCGGAAGGACAACGTCCACGACGGCCGCGTCCGGAGGGCTGGCGATTGCCCGCCGGAGCCCCTCCTCAGCGCTGCTTGCCAGAACACACTCGAACCCATGACTCCCCAGGTAATCGCCAAGCGCTTGTGATACGTCTGGGTCGTCATCAACGAGCAGTATGCGTTGGGACATGGTCGGCCTCCACGTCAGCCGACACCCGCCGGTAGTTACCTTATCGGCCGCTGAGGCCGGTTACTTTCGGAGGAGTTCGGCAGGGGGTCAGGTCTGGTGGGTCGCCACTGGGCGACGGCCAATGGCGCGCGGCCGCCCTGCGCTATGGTGCGCACGAGACGGCCGCGCTGTGGTTGCTGAGTGCTTCTATGGCGTCTCTGGGGGCGTGGTTGCCCCTAAATCCACTTGCTGAGGCCACCCATGTCCTCGCCCCGCACGGACTGCAGCTTGTCAACGGCCGAGTCGGCCGAGGCGCCCTCGTGGACGACGGCCGAAACGGCGGCGGCGACGGCTCGCGGGTCGTCATCGCCGGGGAAGAGGATGTTCCGCCCGCACAGCGCGCCCCGGACGTTCGGCCCGGCGGCCATGCCGTTGGCGAAGTCCTCAATGATCGGCGTCGGGTTGCCGAGCGACTCGCCGCCGAGCATGAGGATTGGCAGCGTCGTGGCACGCGCCACCTGGTCGTAGCCGTCGCAGTAGGGCATCTTGAGCCATGTGCCCAGAGAGCTGCCGCCCACGGCGGCGGCGACGCCGGCGATCTTCGCCAGCTCTCCCGACTCTTTCTGCACGTTGTACTTGCCATCCGCGTACACCACGGGCAGCGGCTCGGCGAAGACGGTGATGCCGCGCTCGTGGCACTCGTCCACAGCCTGCGCGCTGTAGTGGATGGTGTTGCCGGAGTCCGCGTTTGTCAGATCCAGCCGGAACATGATCTTCGCGGCGTCCATGTTCAGGCTGGCGATGGACGCGGCGGTGAAGCTCGTGTACTTGTCGTCCATCTCGAAGGACGCGCCGGCGAGCCCGCCGCGGTTCATGGACCCCACGAGGAGCTTGCCGTCCAGGAAGCTCGGGCCGCCGCCTTCCTGGATCAGCATGTCGGCCGCGAGGGCGTCCTCAAGGACGTCGGGGGTGCCCATGAGCCCGTCCACATGGTCGGACGTGACTACGCGCAGCACGCGGCCCAGGTACTCCTGCCGGTTGCCCATGATGAGCGGGTCCTCCCCGCTCTTGGTGATGTTGCGCCCTGGATGATCAGCGGCCAAGATGACGAGCTTGCCGTCCTTGGTGAGCGCCTCGCGCCGCTTGCGTGCGGCGGCATGCTCGCGCACCGCGTCCGGGCGGCTGACGCGCACGTCACTGATCGAAGCGAAGCACTTGTCCGTGAAGAACTCGGCTACGTCAAACTCGAAGCCAGCCAGGTCGTACGGCATGCATGTTCCCTCCCTTGGAGACAAGAACAAGGGAAAAGGGGGAAGGCAGAGCCGTGCAGCGACAGTCGCCCCCCGGTTCCTTTTCCCGGCGTCTCTGTCCGTTTGCCGTTCCCGTGCGCGGCAAGGAAACGCGACGAACGCCCGAGGCCGGCTCGGGCATGGTATTCTTGTCCGTCTGACCCCGCTTTCCCTTCCTCAGCGATAGGGCGTCCCGGCGGCACGGACTTCAATCACCGGCGGGGGACGGCTCCGATATCATCGTCCCGATGCCCCGGTCGGTGAACAGCTCGATGAGCGAGGCATGCGGCATGCGGCCGTCGATGATATGGGCGCGGGGGACGCCTCTGTCCACGGCCGAAATGGCCGACTGGAGTTTCGGGATCATCCCCGCGCCAATGTCCTCGCCGTCGAGCAGCTCCCGCGCCTCGTCCAGATTGAGCGTCGAGATCACTGACGCATCGTCGTCAGGATCGGCGAGCACGCCCGGCACGTCGGTCAGGTGAATAAGCTTAGCGGCCCTCACCGCTACGGCGAATTCGGCCGCCACATGGTCGGCATTGATGTTGTAGCTCTCGCCATTCGGCCCGATGCCGATGGGCGAGACGACGGCCGTGTACCCGGCTTCCGCCAGCGTCTCCAGTACACCGGCGTCAATAGACTCGACTTCGCCCACATAGCCGAGGTCGGTCTCCGACTGCAGCTTGGTGGCCCGAATGAGGTTGGCGTCCTTGCCGCTGAGGCCGATCGCCCTGCCGCCCTCGGCGTTGATGAGTGACACGATCTCCTTGTTGATGGACCCGACGAGCACCATCTGGGCGACTTCCATTGTCTGCTCCGGCGTCACCCGCAGGCCGTCCACGAATTCGGGCTCGATACCGAGGCGCTCCATCATCGCAGAGATCCGTGGCCCGCCGCCGTGCACGACGATGGGTCGAATGCCCACGCAGTGCATCAACACGATATCTCTGGCCACAGCGCGCCGCAGCTCGGGATCCTCCATGGCACTCCCGCCGTGCTTGACGACGATGGTCTCGCCGGCGAAGCGCTGGATGTACGGCAGCGCCTCGATAAGGACCTGGGCCCGCTCATCAACGTGCTTCATCGCGGTCTCTCGCTTGCGGCCTCAGGACTCCCTGTCGCGCTCGGTGCCGGATCATGTGCTGCGGCGCGCCAGCTCGCCCACCCGCGGCCAGATCTCGCAATACGTGGAGAAGAGCTCCTGGTACTGGGCGTGCCGCTCTGGGTTCGGCACGAAGGAGGATCGCTCCTTCACGAGCGCATCCACGGCTTCGGGCACTGATGCGTACGCGCCAGTCGCCACGCCGCCGAGGATGGCCCCTGCCTGGCACCCGCTCTCCGTGACGTTGAGCGTGACGACCTCTTTGCCCGTGATGTCGGCCTTCAGCTGCAGCCAGTACGGGCTCTTGCTGCCGCCGCCCGTCGCCCGCAGCTTATCGATGTGGACGCCGGCCTCCGCAAGTCGGGTGATGTTGAGGTGCAGCTCGTAGCAGATGCCCTCCAGGATGCCCTTGACGAAGGCTTTCTTGCCAACGCTCAGGTCGAGGCCGACGATGACGCCCGTGGCCAGCGCGTCCAGGTACGGCGTCCCGGAGCCGGCGAAGTACGGCACGAGGAAGAGGCCGGTCGGCTCATCCGGCAGATCGCCCAGGATCACATCGTAGACATCCGCGCCCGTCTGCTGCGCCTGCGCCATCTCAGCGGCGGCGAAGTTGTCGCGATACCACCGCAGCACGCTGCCGCTGGAGTAGGTGAACGCGAGCGAGGCGTACATGTCGGGCGCGGCGTGCGGGTAGCAGCAGAAGTTGTTGCGCAGCATCTTCTCGTTGAGCACCGGCTCATCGAAGGCGACCGTGATGCACCCCACGGTGCCCATGCCGTCCACGGCCATGCCCTCGCGAATGACGCCGGCCCCGAGCGCGTTCATCGGCTGATCGTGGCCGCTGGCCACGGCCAGCACGCCTGGCGGCAGCCCCAGCTCCTCGCAGCTACGGCCGGGGATTTCGCCCAGCACCGTGCCCGACGGGACCGACTTCGCGAACAGCTCCGCCGACACGTCGGCCGCATCGAGCATCGTGTCCGACCACTCGCGCTTCACCACGTCGTACGCCATCGTCCGCCCAGCGAGTGTGTCGTCGGTAATCGGCTCCAGCCCCAACTTGTACCAGATCATGTCGGGCCACAGGAGGCATTTCCAGGTCTTGGCGTAGACATCCGGGGCCTCCTCCCGCAGCCACATGATCTTATTCAGCGTGAAGCTGGCGTGCAGCGGCATTCCGGTGATCTCGAACACCGCCAACTCACCCAGCCGCTCCCGCCAGCTCTCCGCCTGCTTCACACAACGCGCGTCCGGGGACGTGATGGTGTTGCACAGGTAGTTGCCGTCCCTGTCGATGGGCGTGAACGATTCGCCGAACGCCGAGATGCCCAGCGCCTGCACCGGATTCCCTTCCGCCGCCGCCGCCGCCTCGCCGATGACCGTCTTCACCGCATCCCAGATGCGCTCGGGCTCCAGCTCGATCCATCCCGGCCGCGGATGCACCTCCGGATACTCCCGGTAACTCGACGCAAGCTGGTTGCCCTCCGGGTCGAACACCACGGCCTTCGCACCCGTGCTGCCCACGTCAATGCCCATCAAGCTCATGGCTTCCCCTCCGAGGGGACGCAGTCTTCTCCTGCACGTCGCTCGCCGACGCGGCACAGCCGTGCAGGTTGCGAGAATACGGTCTACCGTACCGATTGTCAACTCGGAGCGATCTGGAGCTTGTTGCGATAGGGGCTGCCAGGGAGCTGTGAGCTGCTGGATTCGATCGGCCGGCGGCTCGGCAATGGTGACGCCGATCTGCTCGGGCGCCCGGCGCCGCCGCTGGCGGCTCCGTACGCATGCTTCGCTGGCCGATCGCGTGCCCCGGCGGAGTTCGAGGATACGCTGGAGGCAGAAGCAGAGAGGAGCGCTCTGGGAGGGAGACCGGAGGCGCCCCTGACGGCTGTGGCGGGGAGCCGCTGCGCGGTCCAGCGCCCAGAGCCGAACCCCACCAGAATCGCCCCGCCCGTGGTCTGGGAAACGGGGTGGATAGCCGTGGACCAGTTTCCGGGGCGCATGCCCCACCCGGCCATACATACATGCAGCAGGACCGCTGCCAACACCTATTCCGCCGGCAGCACGCGGGCGCAGCGACCCTCAATGCGGATGCGGCCCTCGGCGAAGAGGTGGACGGCCTGCGGGTAGATCTTGTGCTCCTGCTCCAGGATGCGGGCCGAGAGAGTGTCCTCGGTGTCGTCCTCCTCGACAGGGACGACGGCCTGGGTGATGATGGCTCCCGCATCTATGTCCGCGTTCACGAAGTGCACCGTACAGCCGCTCCACTTGACGCCGTAGTCGAGAGCCTGCTTCTGGCCGTGGAGGCCGGGGAAGGAGGGCAGAAGGGCCGGGTGGATGTTGATGATCTGGCTGGGGAAGGCGTCCAGAAGTGTCTCGTGCACGACGCGCATGTAGCCGGCCAGGCAGACGAGATCGACGTTGTGCTCGCGGAGGCAATCGACCATCTTCTGCTCGATCTCGGGCTCCATCTTCGTCTTGAACTGCCCCGGGGCGATGTGGACGGCGTCGATGCCGTGCTTGCGGGCGCGCTCCAGCGCGACGGCGTCCTCGTTGTCGCTGATGACCACGACGACGTCCGCGGCCACCATGCCGGCTTCGCTGGCGTCGA
>JASFTE010000136.1:0-9505 GCA_050114035.1 Armatimonadota bacterium
CGACTCGTTCCGCAAGACGCTTCCGCATGGCTACCTGCCCTGCTCCGCTCGGAGATAGTGCGCCAGCAGCGCCTCCTCTGCCGCCTGTGCCCAGACGCCGCCTGTGCCCAGCGCATCGGCCGCCTCCGGAGCCGCCTTGCGCACGTCCGCCAGCGCGGTGAGCGGCAAATCGGTGACCTGAGGGAATATGACGATCTTCCCCGGGAAGCGCCCCTCGGCCACGGCCTCGAGGCCCTCCTTCACTGCGTTGATCCCCCCGATGGCAGCCACCGAGCCATTGGGCGACAGCTTCCCCGCCTCGGTCTTCTCCAGCGTGTACTGCAGGTCCGCGATGGCCGAGCCGCTCGTGCCGACGAACCGCGCGCCCCGCAGGTACGTGCAGCTCAGGTCCAGCTCCGCCATGGTGCCGAGCGCAATGCCCGCGAAGATGTTCATCACGCCCTGCTCGGCCAGCCACCTGTCCGCGCCCTCGATCAGCTCCGCCGACGGCACCAGCGTGCACACATCGTCGAATCCGCGCCCCTGCGTTGCCTCGTTGAGGGCGTCGGCGAAGGCGCTCTCCTCCATCGCCGACGGGTTCAGGCACACGAGCCTGGCGCCCCGCTGCCTTGCCGTCGCCGCGAAGCGGCGCCTGACTCCCGCGAGCCGTTCGGCGTCGATGTCCGTTCCCACGACCACCCGCGGGCCGTACTCCATCTCCAGTGCGCGCTGCACGTGCATCTGACCCATGGGTCCGCCCGCGCCCAGGAAGAGCGCCGCCCCACCGGGCGACAGGTCGCTGCTGCTGGGCCGCGCCGCGTACGCGGCCGCGATGTCGGCACTTGTCGTCCCCACGTAGTACGTGCCCTCGTAGTGGATGCGTCCCACGTCCACGGCCGCTCTGCCGCCGATGGCGTCGGTGGCCACGATGTTCAGAATGCCGCCTCTGGCCAGGCACGCCGCGGCCGCTCCGGCCTGGCCGCTGTCCGGCGTGCCCAGGATGATGACATCGTCAAGCCCGGCTCCGTCGGCGTGGCGCGCCGCCAGGCGCTGTATTGGGCCCGTGCACTCGACCACGATGGCATCCGCTGCGCGCGCCCTCGCGGCAAGCTCCTCGGCAAGCGCGGAGCCGAGGCTATCGTGCAGCAGCACTTGCCGCGGGTGGGATGCGGCGTCCAGCCCTGCGCTGATCTCGTACGCTGACAGTTGCCTGGGAGCGCCGAGAAACAGCGCAATGCCGTCCGCCTTCAGCCCCGCCCGGTAGGCGGCGCGATAGGACGCCTCCACACACGCCCACGGCTCCGCCAGTGCCGCCTCCGCATACCCGGTCTGCTTCTGCGTCGGGAGCAGGTAGCAGCCGTCGTCCCCCTCCAGGATCTCCTTCCCGATGGGCACATACTGCGCCAGCGCCCCGGGCAGCGCATACCCGAAGGCCAGCCCGCGCCCCTGGTACGTGATGTCGGCCTGCACGATGAAGCGGTCCCCGACCCGGAAGCGGCCCGCCAGATCAGAGCCCGCCGCCACGATGGTCAGCGCCGCCTCGTGCCCGGGGATGACGGGGTCTGTCGCCAGGTCGCGCCCCGCCAGCCGCGGATGCTCCCCGCCGAGGTTGATGATCTTGACATCGCTGAAGCACAGCCCGCACGCATCCACGCGCGCGAGCAGCTCGTCGGCGGCCGGCTCCGGGACCGGTATCGCCGCCGGTTCATCATCCCTGCCGAGGTTCCCGAAACCCGATCCGTACAGCTCCCACGCGAGCATCGTGTCCGGGATCGGCTCCCGGGCTTCCCGGTACTGCTTCACAACGTCTTTCACTTGGGTAGTGCCTCTTCCGGAGGCGCGGTTCGGCACTGGCTGCTCAGCAGCTCAGTCCCAACAGCGCGCTCTATCGGCGGCCGTCTGCTCGAACAGATGCCTGACCAGCGCCTTGTACGCCTCCGAGGGCGCCCTGTCCCGGCGTCCCATGACGCGCTCGGCGGTGTCGAGCATCCGGTCCAGGTCGTACGTGACGAAGCCGTCGCGCGCCGGCCACGCAAATGACGGCACGTACTTCGGCGGCATCGCGCCGAACACCACGTTGCAGGCCATCCCGATGTGCGTGCCCGTGTTGAGCATCACGCCGATCCCGACCTTCGTGTGGTCGCCCAGATACCCGCCCACCGTCTTGTACTCGCCCGACTGCGTCGGCTTCTTGGTCGCAAACTGCTCCGATGTCAGGAACACGTCTACATCGCCGTAGTTGTTCTTCAGGTCGCTGTTGGTGGCGAGAGCCCCGATGTTCACCCACTCGCCCACGTACGCATGCCCCAGGAACCCATCGTGGTGCTTGTTGCTGTAGCCGTGAAAGATGCTCTCCTCGACCTCCCCGCCCACCTTGCACACGGGACCGATCGAGCACCCCTCGCGAATCTTGGCCCCGTCGATCAGCGTGTCCGCCCCGAGACAGCACGGCCCGTCAATGAGCGTCGGCGGACGAACGGTCACGCCCTCGTCTATGTAGATGGGCCCTCCCGTGGTGTCCAGGACGGTGCCCGGGTGGACCACGGAGCCGGCGCCGACGTGCAGCGGGATCTTGCCCTCTGCTGCGAGCCCCGTCGCCTCCTCGCCCTCGTATACCGTAACGCTATCGCCATCAGCGACGCGCACGTACGCGCCCCGCTCCACCGCCCCGCCCGACGGCTTCTCAGCCCCCATCGCCGCCACGTCATGCTCGATGGCCTCGGCGTTCGCCTTGACCAGGTCCCACGGATACCGCACGAGCTGCAGGGCCTGCGTCTCGTTAGTCGCCACACCGGCCGGTGCCGCAAGCGAAACGCCGCCGCCATCCTCCATGTGGCTCGCCAGCTCGGGCACACTGGCGGCATCCAGCCGGGCGTACGCCACCCGCTCGCCCCGCTTTGCCACGACGTTGTCGCCGGCCAGCGGCGGCATCTCACCGTGGGCCAGGACGGCGCCGTTGATGAAGAGCGCCCCGCTCTGCTGCAGCTCGCCGAAGTCGTTGACCGTCGCCTCCACGCCCTCCCGCGCCAGCTCCTCCCGCAGCACCGCCGCCAGCGCCTCCCGGCACAGCATGTGCAGCGTGGCATCCGGGTAGTGCCGAGCTATACGCTCCCGCAGCGATGTCAGACCGCACCGCAGCTCGTACACGGGCCGTGTCATGGCAATCGAGCCCATGTCCCCGGCCATGCCGTCCTCAAAGATCGCTAGAGTGTCAATCACAGGAGATCACCTCGGCGGATATGTGGGAAGTTCGCTCTCCGGCGGGGGGCATCCTGCAAGGGCGTCGCGGCGGCCATCGCCTCAGCGCACTCGCGAAAACAAGCCCCGACTCCCTGGTCGGGGCTTCCTCGTCACACCATGCCATCGCGCGCCTGGCAGCCCCAGGCGCTACAGTCCCACGACGTTTACAGCTCGCGGCCCCTTCTCGCCCTGCTCCGTCTCAAACTCCACTTCCTGACCCTCTTGCAGCGTCTTGAACCCCTCGCCCGCGATCCCTGAGTAGTGCACGAACACATCAGTGCCGTCGTCCATCTGGATGAATCCATAGCCCTTCGCTTCGTTGAACCACTTGACCTTACCTGTCGGCATCGCGCCCTCCGAGTAGCTGCGGCCGCATCGGCAGCCCGAGGTTTGGCGGCGCGTCCCAATCAGCTTGGCGGCACGCTTGGCTGTGAGAGCGGACGGCGCTCCCACGCGCTCCCAGAGGCAACGGCCGACATGACGACGGTCAACACTGACGATCGGCTTCGGCAGCTACCCGGCCCGCGAATTGAGACGTCCCCCATCGGTCCGGAATATAGCACGGCGCACGCCCATCTGTCAACGCCTGCCGAGCCCCTGTTGACCCGCCGTTATGCTGCGTGCTACAATGCGTCTGCAGGTGGTCGATACGCAAGTCCCCCCACGCCGCCCTGGGTGAGCACGCCATGAGGCCATACTCGCTCCTTGTCGCCGTCCCCTGTCTGTTCTGCGCCGCGGCCGCTGCTCAAGATGCGACCAATGCGCCAGCCGCCGGGGAGGCGCTGTCGGCCCAACAGGCGCGCGACGACGTCCGGCTCCTGCGCACACTGGCACAGCTCGATATCACCACCGGGCAAATCCCCAGGATCATCCCGTACCTGGAGCAGATCCAGGCCCATCTGAGCACCATCTCCCAGCGCCGAGACAAGACCTACGGACAGCACCGCACCGCCCTGGAGAACGTCCGCACGGCCGTGGTCGAGGGACGCACGCCTCGGCAGAGCGCCGTTGAGACCATCCAACGCGCCCTGCGACAGCTTCAGCTCTCCATCCAGATCCAGATGCAGCGCGTGCTGCAGGAAGAGGCTGGCATCCAGGCCGAGCTCACCGAGCAGCAGCTCGGGAGCATCGAGACCAGGGAGCAGCGCGATGCCCGCCTCGAGCGCGTTCGCGAGCTCGAGGGCCAGACCACCGCCGCAGCCTACGTGGTGAAGAAGCTCCAGGAGATCCGCGAGCTCCTCCCGGACGAGTACGCCCACGTCAGGCTCCGCCTGGCCAACGAGATTGCCGTCAAGACCGAGGGACCCCGCTCGCCCCGCTTCAACCCCTACCGGCAGCGCGCCCTCGCCATGATGGACCAGGCATATCGCTGGACTGTCGTCGAGTTCCAGGGCTATCTGCCCACCCTCGACCAGTCCGTGGCCACCACCCTCGGGATACGTCCGGACGCCGATGCCCCCTCCGCCGAGGGGCTCATTCCCTACGAGGAGTACGCCGGCGCACTCCGCGATCCCCGGACGCTGGCGTTGCTCCGGCAGATCATCGCCCGGCGGGGAGGTGGTGCCGGTGACTAGGTGCCCCATCACGCCACAACTGGCCGCCTTCCTGCTTCCCGTCCTGCTCGCCGCCTCGCCCGTCCTTGCCCGGGCCGATGACGAGCTCGCCGCGGCCCTGGGGGGCATCGAGGACCTGACGCTGCTCCGCACACTCCAACTCGACGAGAATCAGCTCGAGCAGCTCATCACCGCCGTCGAGGGCATCGTGGTGCTCCTCGACACCCAGCGACAGCAGGAGGAGGCCGCCGTCGAGGCACTCGCCGACGCCTTCCGTGACGCGCGAGAGGCCCTTGTCATCGGCCGCGACATGCCCCCGGAGATCGAGAAGCTCCTCGATCAGGCCGACGCCGATGGCTCGGAGCGGGCCGCGCAGCACGAGACCCAGCTCGACGCCCAGATCGATGCCGTCCGCAACCTGCTCCACCCGCGCCAGATGGCGCTCATCGACTGGCGCACCGAAGAGCAGCGCGCCGAGACCACCGTCCGCCCGCCGGACCCCCAGCAGGCCGCCTTCCTGGCCATGGCCATCAACGCCGTGGACCAGGTCCGCAACCTGCATTACCAGCGATACTGGGAGCGCCTCGACATCGCCGCCCAGTTCCTCGCCACCTTCGTGCCGCCTGCCGCCCCCGAGTACCGCGCCCGCTACCGGGGCGTGCTCGACGTCTTCGAGCGCGTACTGCAGGCACCCCCGGAGCAGTACCCGGTGCTCCGCATGTCTCTCGCGGAGGAGCTCCTGAGGAACGTGGGTGTCCTGCCGGAGGAACCGGACGCGCAGCAGGCCATCACCCGCGAGGCCCTCGCGCGAGCCCTCACACGGCCCGGAACCGTGGAGCTACTGCGCGAGATGCTCCAGGCGCGGCAGCCGGGACGCGGCCGCCGATAGAGCCCGCCCACCACGTCGCTGCTATCGCACGCGCCGCATGAGCCACAGCCCCACTGCCCCGAAGAGAACGTTCTGCAGCCACGCCGCCGGGACGGGATGCAGCACGCCCGCCAGCCCCAGGGCCTTCGTCCACGACATGACCCCGTTGTACAGGAAGCCAATGCCCAGAGCCACCAGCACCCCCGAGAATCCCCCCCGCGCCGCGAAGTGGTGCCCCAGCGGCACCGCGATCAGCGTGAACACGAAGCACGCCAGCGGAATGGCGTACTTGAACTGCAGCCCGATCCGCTCCCGCACCACATCGCCGCCCCCGGCCATCAGTACCCGGATGCGATCCCGCAGCTCGCTCCCCCTCATCTCCTCGGCCGTGCGCCGATCCGCCAGGTACTTCTGCAGCGCCTTCTGCAGCCGGAACCGCTTCCGCGTGAACGCCGACGACTTCTCAAGCTCGCCACCCTCGTCCAGCGTGTACTCACACCCATCCATGAGCGTCCACGTGCGCCCCTCGTACGTCGCCCGCCGCGCCACGGTGATTCGCCGCGGCGTCAGCCCCACATCGGGCTCCTGGATCACCACGTTCTCGATGGTGTTCGTCGCCGGATCGAGACGCCCCAGGTAGTAGAAGTGACCCGCCGGGCCCCGCAGCGGCACATTCCGCGCCGGAGCCACCAGCGGCTGCACCAGGATCATCTCCCCGTACACTTCCAGCGACCGCTCGTTCGCCCGCGGCACGATCGCCTCGTTCAGCGCCAGGTCCACCCCCGACGCCAGCACACCCACCGCCAGCACCGGCGCCGCTATCCGCCAGAAACTGACGCACCCGGCCCGCAGCGCCGCCGTCTCCCCGCTGCGCGTCAGTCGGTTCATGCTCATCGCCGACCCGATCAGCATCCCCACCGGCAGCGCCAGCGCCAGCACGCTCGGCACCCGCAGCAGCAGGTACCGCACGATCAGCTCCGGCGGCACTCGCATCGCCAGTACGCTTGCTCCCATGCGCCGACCGACGTCCGCCAGGAGTATGATGGCGAAGAGAAGCAGCCCGAGCAGGAACGGAGCCACCAGCGCCCTGAGGATGTGCCGGTCCAGTGTCTTCATCGTCGCTGGGGCCGTCCACTACGCCTCGAGGATCACAAACGCCACCGCATACTCGCGCTCGTGACTGAGGGAAACGTGTATCCGCGTCGCGCCGAGTTCCTCCGCGAGCTCCTTCGCCCGCCCATGCAGCCGGATCATCGGCTTGCCCGTGCGCAGATTGTAGTTCTCGATGTCCTTGAACCGCACGCCCTGCCGCCACCCGGTCCCGAGCGCCTTCATCGTCGCTTCCTTCGCCGCCCACCGCGCCGCGTACTCCTGCGCCTGATTCCGCCTCCCGGAACACCGCTCCACTTCAGCCTCCGTGTAGATCTTCCTCGTAAACCGCTCCCCGTGCCCCTCGAGCAGGTGGGCCACGCGCTCTACCTTGATGACGTCAACACCCGTTCCGACGATCATAGCCTCCGCCTTACTCGCGAATGTGCACCGGCGTGCCCACCATCACCTTCTCATACACCGTGATAATGTCCTTGTTGTGCATCCGCACGCACCCCGCGCTCGCCGCCCGGCCGATGGACGACGGCGTGTTCGTCCCATGCACGCCGATGGCGTGCCCGCCGCTCCCCCGCGCCGTCAGCCCCAGCCAGCGCGCCCCGAGCGGATTCCCCCGCCCGCCCGGCACGAGCGCCCCCGTGTAGATTGATCGCCATGCCGGCCAGACTACCTTGTTGGCCACCCGAAAGCTCCCCAACGGCGTCGCTCTCCCCTTCCCGACACACACCGGGAACGACTCCGCCTCCTTCCCCCGGAACCGCAGCGTCAGCCGTCGCGCCGAGCGCTCGATCTCGATCTCGTAGAACGCCGACTCCGGCCTCGCCGTCGCCTCGCGCCCTCCGGCCGAGAACGTCGCCGCCCGGCCGTTCTCGCCCACCGTCATGGGCGCCTCGAACAGCTCCGCGAAGTCCCGCGCCGCCAGGTACGTCGTCCCCGCCCGCACGATCACCGCCTCCCGCAGCTCCCGCTCCCGCCCATTGACCGTGCACCGCCTGCCCCCAACTTCGAGCTCCACCAGCCCCACGCCCGAGATCGTCCGCACCCGCCCGCCCTCGACGCCATTGAGCGGCTCCCCGCCCACGAGCCGCAGCGCCGCCCGCAGCGGCACATAGAGCGACCCCTCCAGATAGAGCCCCACCAGCTCCTCGGGCACATCCGCATCCGCCGGCACCACCGGCGCCGGATCCGCCGCCTGCGCCCCCGTCAACCGGCTCATCGCCATGGCGTCAAGCGCCCACAGGCTGCCCACGCACGCCCCCGCCAGGCAACCAAGAAGCGCCATCCGCCGTCCGATCTCCCGTCCGCTCACCATAGCCTCTGTAGGCGCGAGAGAACCCCCGGGGGCTCACTATGTCCCGCGCTGCCTCTGCCGCCGCCTTTCTGACGAAAATGTGTTACGAACAGGTATCCCCATGGTAAATATACCGTAACGCTACACGGCTGATCCCTCTGTCTTCGCCGCCCCGGCAACGGGGCGGCTTCTTTTTGTGCCCCCTCTCGCCGCACGCCCGCACCGCCTCTCGCCTCTGCCTCCGGCCTTCCTCCTTCGCCTCCGCTGTAGGCGCGGTCTACGTCCCGCGCTGCCTTTGCACGGGGCAACGTCCAGCTCCTCTGCAGCCGCCACAACACCGAGAAGCACGACCGCATCGAATAGCCTCCCACCGTCCTCTCGCCTCACCCGCCCATCCACGTCCGGCTTTGCCTTGGCCGCCAATTGTAGCGCGCGGTCTGAGCCTGCCCTGAGCGCAGCGCGAGGGCCCCACCCCGCCTCTGCCTTCTCCTTCCGCCTCCGCTGTCAACTAACCACTGCCCACTGACCACTAACCACTGCATTTGCCGGATGCCGGCGGCGGGGCTTGGGCGAAGTAGAGCACGGTGAGGCGGCGCTGGAGGCGGTCGATGATTCAGGACGCTGTCCCCGGAGTTCGCGAATTCAGCACAGACCGAAAGGAGGGGCTCGTTGCCATGGCTGCGCCCGAGGACTACCTCGCCATCCAGAGCCTTGGGCCTCCCATCAGCAGGAGATGCTAGACATCATGGTCAGGGCGTGGTTTGATTCGGATTAGACCCAGACTTGGGCGACTGCTTCTCCTCCTGGACATCCGCTGAGGTAGCGAGCGATGGGAATCCATCCGGTAGTGTCCATGTAGGGTCGGGTCGGCGGAGCATTCGTGGTCGTCAAGCTGATCTTTCGCTACCTCGCTTGGCGTTTGCCGACAAGGAGGCCGTTGTAGATAGTTCACAGAGGTTTTGCAGTTCGTTTGGGGCGGGCAAGAAGGAGTCCTGCCACCGTCCGGGAAGAACGTTCTGTTGAACCCGACGCCGGGCCTGCGGGCCCACGGCATCATTGTGTGGCCCTAAGCCCAAGGAGGTGTTCTCTGTTTGCGTGAGGCGCGTCCTCGCGGCGGGACGTGTGGGCGGGCACTCGACTGTCCGTCGTACACCGCCTCATGTATGCCGGCGAGCAGCGGGGTGCCGGGACAAAAGACACCATTTCGATCACCGCTGAGTCGTTCGTGATAGCCTTGCATCCGGCGTGCAGGACGGCGGGGGCCCCCAAGACACTACCATCGCGACGCGTGCCGAGGAGCTGACGCACGACCGCGCAGAAGAGCGCGGCCGAAGTCGCCACGCGGCCCTGGAGCTGCCCGAAGCGATGGGCGGCCTCATGAGGCCAGGGCCATTCTTGCCCAGGGAGGGAACAGGTCAAATGAAGCGTCGTGGAACTGTATTGGTACTCGCCGTAGCACTGAGCCTC
>JASFTE010000137.1:0-9488 GCA_050114035.1 Armatimonadota bacterium
GGGCGGAGGAAGTAGCGGGCGGCACCGGAAGCGCAATGGAGAAGCTCACCTTTCCAGCGTGGATACTGACCGTCGGCGCGGTCTATGCCGGAGTGGCGGTGTGGCTCACGGTGCTCGTGGACAGCGTCCGCCGGCGGCGGGTTGATCTGGCGGGGGCGCTGGGGCTCGTCGCGCTCCTCGACGTGCTGGTCCTCCCGCGTCTCCCGGTCGCGTACCCGGGACGGCTGCTGCTCGTGGCGGTCCCGCTCCTTGCCGCCGGGGCGCTGTACTGGGCCGGCGTCGTGGCGCGGGAGGGGGACTGGCGCAAGCGGCAGCGGGCGCGGGAGGACAGGCGGCAGGTGGTGATCCACCTGGCCCTCGTCACTGCTGCGCTGGCCTTCATGGTGCCGTTCGTGTGGCTGGTGATGACGTCGCTGAAGGCCGAGGATCAGATCTTCAGTCGGCCGGCGTCGCTGCCCAGTCCGGTGATGTGGGAGAACTACCCGAAGGCGCTCGAGTTCCTCGAAGATGCCCTGCCCGTCGGGACGCAGTACGGGTTCCTGTTCGTGCGGAACACGCTGTGGGTGAGCGGCCTGAGCCTGCTCGGGGTGCTGCTGAGCAGCTCGCTGGTGGCCTACAGCTTCGCGCGGCTCAGGTGGCCGGGGCGGGACGTGCTGTTCGTGATCCTGCTGTCCACCATGATGCTGCCGGCGGCGGTGACCATGATCCCGACGTTCCTCATCTTCCGCTACCTGGGGTGGGTGGATACGCTGCGGCCGCTGTGGTTCCCGAGCTTCTTTGCGCCGCCGTTCTTCGTCTTCCTGCTGCGGCAGTTCTTCCTGACGATCCCCACGGAGCTGGAGGACGCGGCGCGCATCGACGGCGCTTCGTACCTGCGGATCTACTGGAGCATCATGCTGCCGCAGATCAAACCGGCGCTGGCGGCCGTGGGCATCCTGCACTTCCTCGCCGTGTGGAACGACTTCATGGGGCCGCTGATCTACATCAGCTCGCCGGAGAAGATGACGGGCTCGTACGCGCTGCAGCTCTTCCAGAGCGCGCACAGCGGCGAGTGGGCCATGCTCATGGCCGCGGCCACGCTGTGGACGCTCCCGATCCTCGTGCTCTTCTTCATCGGGCAGCGATACTTCATTCAGGGGATTACGTTGACGGGGCTGAAGGCGTAGCCGCAAAGGCCTATCCACACGGGAAGTGTTGACAGCTAGTGGATACCGGGTAGACGGCTCGTGGGGAGCCCGTGGACGCTTTGTGGATACCGACGGGCAGCCCACCCACGCTCCCCGCCGTGCAGAGGGAACCCGTCGCCGTGCGTTGAATGACTGACTGCCGGCCACGATCACTTCTCCTGCCCGTCGAGGCACACCTTTGGCAACCTCAGCGGCCCCATCCGGCAGAGCCCCGATGCAGGACTCCACGGCAACCTCACGCACCCGAGGAGCCGTCACCGCCCGCTCGATGATCATCGGCCTCGCGCTGATTCCGGTGAACATCTACTGGCTGATGGTGATGGACGTGGAGAAGCACGTGGGCGTCGTGACGAAGATGTCCATGTTCTACAACTCCGTCGGGCTGCTGTTCGCGCTCTGTCTGCTGACGCTGCTCCTGCGGAAGTTCCGCCCCTCCCTGGCCTTCAGCGGCGGGGAGCTGCTCGTCATCTACTCCATCGTCACGCTCGGGACGGCCATCGGCGGCATCGATATGATGGAGGCTCTGGTCCCGACGATGGCCCATGCCTTCTGGTTCGCGACGCCGGAGAACAGGTGGGAGGAGGTGGTGCAGCCGGTGCTGCCGCGGCTGCTGACGGTGCGCGACCCGGGCGCCCTGCGGGGCATCTATGAGGGCGGGCGCAGCCTGTACACGCCGGAGGCGGTGCTGCCGTGGCTGTGGCCGGGGCTGATCTGGTGCGGCTTCACGGTGGTGCTGGTGTGGGTGATGCTGTGCGGTAACGTCATCGTGCGCCGGCGGTGGATTCAGGACGAGCGGCTCACGTTCCCCCTGGCGCGGCTGCCCATCGAGATGGCCGCCGGGCAGCAGGCGCTCTTCAAGAGCCGTACGCTGTGGTATGGCTTCGGCATTGCGGCCGTCATCGACCTGCTCGGCGGGCTGCACGAGTTGTACCCCGTCGTGCCGTACCTCGAGATACGCGCATACCAGGGCAGGACCATCTTCACGGGGCTGCCATGGAGCGCCGTGGGCCGGATCGAGCTGGGCTTCCCGCCGTTCATCGTGGGGATCGGGTACCTGCTGCCGTCGGCGATGCTGTTCTCGTGCGTGTTCTTCTACATCATGACGCGGCTGCAGCTCGTCTCGCTCGCCGCCGCCGGCGGTCTGGACCCGCGGCTGCCGTATCTGAAGGAGCAGACCTTCGGCGCATACATCGGCATCGCGGCGCTGGTGTTCTGGAATGGGCGCGGGTACTGGCGGCAGGTGTGGCGGCGGGCGGTGGGGAGGAGCTCGGAGCTGAGCGATGAGGACGAGCCGCTGAGCTATCGGGTGTCCCTGGTGGGCGGCGCCGTGGGACTGATCGCCCTGATTGCCTTCTCCGTCAGCGCCGGGATGAGCGCCGCGTTCGCCAGCATCTTCTTCGTGCTGTACTTCCTCATCTGCCTGGCGCTCACGCGATTGCGGGCGGAGCTCGGGCCGCCGGCGCACGATCTGCCCAACGCGAGCCCGGTGGAGATCATGGCGCTGCTGCCCGGCACGGAGGGAGCCGATCGGCGATCACTGGCGGTCAACACGCTGTACCGGTGGTTCAACCGGGGCAACCGCAACCATCCGATGCCGGTGCAGCTCGAGGCCTTCAAGATGACTGAGCACGAGCCGGCCGCGGGGCCCCGACTGGCGCACGGCCTCACGCTCGCCGGGGCGGTCTCGGCGCTGGCCACCATGTGGGCCATTCTCCACATCTTCTACGCCCGCGGCGCATCGACGGCGAAGATGCGCGGGGAGAGCATCGGGTTCGGGGGCGGCTCCTACAACATGCTGTATCGCTGGATCGAGGCGCCCCTGGGGCCCGACTGGGGCGCGCTGTCATTCGTCCTGGGCGCGGCGGCGCTGACGCTGCTGCTCAACGCCGCCCGCATCCGGTGGGCCTGGTGGCCGCTGCCGCCGGTGGGGTACGTGCTGCAGGGCGGGTGGATGATGCGGCACATGTGGTTCGGTCTCTTCATCGCCTGGATCGCGAAAGTCTCGATCCTGCGCTACGGCGGCCTGGAGAAGTACCGCCAGGCGCTCCCGTTCTTCCTGGGACTGGTGATCGGGGAGTTCGTCGTGGCGGGCTTCTGGAGCATCCTGGCCATCGTATGGCAGGTGCCGATCTGGAGCTTCTGGAGCTGAGAGACGCAGGGAGAAGGCAAGAGGGTCAAGGGAGAAACCAATAGCCAACAGCCGGGCATGTCCTGAATGGAGGTTGGCAGCATGGTCATTCCTCGCTGCAGAGCTGTGGCTGCTACCGCGGCCGTCGTCTGCGCACTGTGGGCGCCGGATGAGGGGGCGCTGCTCCTGCGTCACGCCCACTGCCAGGAGAGCGCAGCGGCTGGCCTGCTTGTGAACCCGGGATTCGAGGCGGGAGTGTCCGGTGAAGGCCTGCCGCGCGGATGGACGGTCTTGTGGACGCGGGACGAGGGCGCCGGGCAGTTGGCGGTCGATAGGACGGTCGCGCACAGCGGCACGGCGTCCCTGAAGGTCAGCCACAGCGGCGCGCGCGACTGGGCCGTGAGCCAGGAGGCGATCCTGCGCGTCGAGCCGCTCGACGTGTTCGCCATCGGCGCGTGGCTGCGCGGTGAGGGACTGGAGCGTGCGGCCGACATAAGCGTCGTGCTGCGGGCCGCGGATGGTACGGCCACCGCGTGGATGCACGGGCGGCGTGGGCGCGGCGGCACGTACGATTGGCAGCGCGTCGAGGGGCGCTTCATTGTGCCCCGGGGCACGGCAACGGTGCAGTTCCGGCTCACGGGCAGTGGGCCGGGCACGGTGTGGCTGGATGACGCGAGCCTCGTGAGGATTGGCAACATCGCGCAGATGCGCACGGCCGCCGCGGAGGGGAGACACATGCTCGAGAACGACGCCATCCGCCTCGTCTTCGACGCCCAGGCGGGCACCTTTGCACTCACCGACAAGCGCGTCGGTCGCACGTGGAAGCAGCTTCCGGTCGGGGAGGCGGTCGTGGTCACGGATGTCCAGCAGGCGGCCGCTGGCGCGGCCCTTCACATCAGGCTGCGGGACGTGGTGAACGACGTCGAGCTGACGGCGACGGTCGCGCTGGGGGAGGGCCCGGAGGCGCGCTTGACGCTCGATGCGCCCGCCGAGGCGGAGATGGAGGGCGACCTGGCGTGGCCGGCGCCCTTCGTGGCGACCGACGATTGCTATCTGATCCTGCCGGAGAACGAGGGCATGAGCTACCCGGTGGGCGACGAGAGCATCCGGCCCCGCAGCTTCGTGCTCTACGGCGGGCACGGGCTGTGCATGTCATGGTGGGGCGTCACGGATCTGGGGAAGGGCTGCATGACCATCGTGGAGGACCCCAACGACGCGGTGTGCGCGATGCGGCGGGCGCCCGTGGCTGGAGCGCCGCAACTGGTGGCCGCGCCGGTGTGGCGGGCGGAGAAGGGGCGGTTCGGCTATCCGCGCCGCCTGCGGTGGCTGCTCCTGGAGGACGGCGGTTACGTGGCGATGGCCAAGGCGTACCGGGCTTACGCCAGGGAGATCGGCCGCTTCGTCTCCATCCAGGACAAGCTCGAGGCGAATCCGAAGGTGGACTTGCTGCTGGGTGCGCCCAATGTGTGGACGTGGGAGCGGGACAAGGTTGCGGTCTGCCAGCGCTTCCGGGACGCCGGCGTGAAGAAGCTCCTGTGGTCGGGCGGCGGCTCGGCCGAGCAGATCAAGGCCATCAACGCCATGGGGTACCTCACGAGCCGGTACGAGATCTACCAGGACACGTGGCCGCCGGACAACCCGGCTCGGGCACGGCACGTGGGCTATCCCGACGACGTTGCGTGGCGCGCAGACGGCAGCCTGCAGCCGGGCTGGGTGAGCAAGCGGCAGGACGGCGACTACCAGGGCTATGTGAACTGCGGCCTGACGCACCGGCGGCAGGCGCAGGAGTCGGTGCCGGCGGAGCTGCAGGAGAAGCCCTATCGGTGCCGGTTCATTGACACCACCTGCGCGGCGCCGCTGTACGAGTGCTACAACCCCAGGCACCCGGCGACCCGGACGCAGGAGCTGGGCGGCAAGTACAGCATGCTCGAGTACATCAGCGGCGACCTGGGACTCGTGCTTGGCACGGAGACGGGCATCGACTGGTCGGTGCCGGCGGTGCACTACTACGAGGGGATGCTGAGCATCGGCCGGTACCGTCTCCCGGACGCCGGCCGCAACATGATCCAGTACAAGCCGCCGACGGAGCCGTTCCTGAAGTTCCAGATCGGACCGCAGTACCGCCTGCCGCTGTGGGAGCTGGTGTACCACGACAGCGTGGTGGCCCACTGGTACTGGGGGGACTACAACAACAAGGCGCCGGAAGTGTGGGACCAGCGGGATCTGTGGAATGCCCTGTACGGCACCGTGCCCATGTGGATGTTCAATGCCGAGACGCTGGAGGCGAGCTTCGACCGGTTCGTGGAGTCCTATCGCACCACGTGCCCCTTCGCCGAGCGTGTCGCCCGGGACGAGATGCTGAGCCACGAGTGGCTGACGGAGGACCACACGGTCCAGCAGGCGACGTGGAGCTCCGGTGTGCGGATGGTGGTCAACTTCGGCGACGAGGCGTATCGGCTGGACGATGGGGGAGAGGTAGCGCCGATGGGCTTCAGGATCATCGAGCCGTGAGGCCCCCGGGGGCCGCGCAGCGCGGTGATCGCCGCAATCTGCCCCGAAAAAGCCCTTGACACGGATTGTGGTGGTTTGTATAATAGTGTCGAGGCCTGTGTAGGAATTGTGGCAAAAACATACACAAACCTACATTGAACATTGCAGCAGGATGTGGCCCGGAGCCCGCAGTGCCCAGAGTTAGAGCACTAATGCACGTGCGGCCGTCCAATTGCTGCAGCAAATAAAGCGCCCCTCGCAGGCCTCACCTTAGCTTGGTCATCGGCCAGTCAGGCGCCATCTCCCAGAGAAGGCCGATGACTGAGTCCCCTCTCTGTGGGCCGAGCCTTGGTTGGATTCCCCCGGCCGGGCTCGGCCTCTTTTTCTCTCAGGGAGGGAGCGGATTCTCCGGCTCCCATGGGATCCGGCACCCTCGCTCGGTATGGGGATGCGCCGGGAGGCGTGTGCTTACGCCCGGTCGTTGAGGAGGTACGGCAGAAGGCGCACGCGAAGAGGCCAGAGGCGCCTGGCCCTCGGGCGCACGGCCGTCCTCGGCACACGAGTGAGCACGGTGGTCCGCAGGAAGCGCACAGCGAACCGCATGGCAACGCTGGGCCGGGCGGGAGCCCTGCTGGCACTGGGATGCCTGTTTGTCCCGCTGGCAGGCTGCCGCCGGGGCGCCAAGGCGCCGCCCCCAACGCCGCCCCGGGCTCCCGGGCCTGCGCGGCAGTTCATTGCCGACCGCAAGACGCACGTGTACCACCGGCCCGACTGCCCGTCTCTGCCGCCCGCGGAGCGGCAGGTGCGCCTCGATCGTCAGATGCTGGAGTGGACCAGGTCGGTGCACACGCCGTGCGAGGTGTGCCGGCCGGAGGGCTCCCCCGCGGGCGACTCCGAGGCAGCCATCCCCGAGCCAACCGCGGAAGGCCCGGCGCCGCCGCCGCCGACCGTGGAACCTGAGACCGGGCCGTGAGAATCGCAGATCCATGAAGCTCCTGGCAGTCAGTCACGCGTGCGTGATCGATGTGAATCAGCAGCTCCTCGCGGAGTTGCCGAAGCACGGGGATGTGGAGCTCACTCTCATCGCCCCGCAGCGCTGGCGCTCGGACATCCGGGGCGACGTGGGCTTCAGCGCCCTCGACGGGCTGCAGGCGGACATTCGTCCGCTGCCGGTCGTGCTCTCGGGCAACGTGAACATGCATCTGTACCGTGGCCTTGGCCGGGCGCTGGGCGATGCGCGGTACGACGTGGTGTACCTGGATGAGGAGCCGTACAGCCTCGTCGCGTACCAGTTCCTGCGCCTGAGGCCGCGTCTGGGTGCGAGGCTGCTTGTCCACAGCAAACAGAACATATACCGGCGCTATCCCTTCCCCTTCTCCTGGACGCAACACCAGGTGCTCGAGCGCAGCGACTGCGTCGCTGCGGCCAACACCGAGGGCCAGGAGGTGCTGCGACGCAAGGGCCGGCGGGGGCGCGTCCCGGTCATCCCCTTCGCCGTGGATCCGACCCTCTTCCATTGCGAGGACCGCGATGCCCGCCGGGCCGATTGGGGTCTGGACGGATTTGTGATCGGCTACGTGGGGAGACTGACGCCGGAGAAGGGCGTCCTGGATCTGACGGCCGCGCTGGAGAGGCTGTGGGCCGAGCATGGACCGGAGTTTCGGGCCCTCTTCGTGGGCAACGGGCCGCTCGAGGGGGAGATCCGAGCCTTTGCGCGCCGGCTGGGCGCCGACAGGGTTGTGATGCGGAGCGCCGTGTCGCACGACGCTGTGCCGGCCACCATGAGCGCGATGGATCTGCTTGTCCTGCCGTCGCTGACGACGCCGCGATGGAAGGAGCAGTTCGGCCGCGTGATGCTTGAGGCCCTCTGCTGCGGGGTGCCGGTCGTGGGATCTGATTCCGGGGAGATCCCGGTGCTGCTGCAGCGTACAGGCGGCGGGATGATCTTCCGCGAGGGGGATGTGGCGGACCTGGCGGCGAAGCTGCGCACGGCGATGAGCGATGCCGAGCGCTTACGTGCCGCAGCGGCAGAGGCTCGTGCTCGCATCGAGGACACATATAGCTGTCGCGCGGTAGCCGGGCAGCTCCACGGGATCTGCTCGGAGTTGGCCGGCTAGTCGACAGGCGCATCTGTGTCCTGTCTCGCGATGTCCCCTCGGATCGCCTCAATCGCCGCCTCGAGCTTCTGCACCCGCTGCTCCAGGATCTCGTAGTCGGTCTCGGCCTTGGCGCTGCTCTTCTCCACTGCCCCGGTGCGGCCTCCGAGCTCGTGCGTGGTGTCCTGCAGGTCTGCGATGTCGTCCTTGATATCCGTGAGGTCGGTGTCCACCTCGGAAGTGAAGCGTTGGATGACCCGGGCGATGTCGCTGTCCCTGGCCGCCTCGCCCCGGGGGCCCTGAGGCCCCGGCGGCCCCTCCGGTCCATGGAGTCGCTCGTCCTCCGCCATGGCCGCAACGGTCTGGTGGATCGCCTCCGCGAGCTCCCCTCGTCTCACCCGACGCTCGGGGTGGAACTTACCGTCGGGATAGTCGGCCATGATCTCGTGTTGGGTGACGAAGTCGTAGGCCTCAGGGGGAACGGCCTTCTTCGCTCCCTGGGCCACTGCCAGAGCAGCGGCGCAGCAGACAGCAGCGGCGATGGCGATGAGGGTCATGCGATTGACGCGTGAGGTCATGGGTGTACCTCCGCACGAGTGACGTGCGCCTGCGGCAGGCTCTGTGCTTGAGCAGTGAGACGGGTACGGGACATCCGGAGGCCGGAATCGCGAGCCGGGCGGTGTTACTCAGTTGCCTCAACGGTGTGGGGCGGCGCCTCAGGGACATCGGCTCGGCGCTCGGCATGCTCGGGCGGGCCCAGCACGGCGCTCGGCTCCCGGCGCCGGCGCAGCCGCAAGTAGTCGAACACCAGATCGCGCTTGAGCAGTTGTATCGCCCGAGCCGGGTCCACGCCTTTTGGGCAAACGTTAGAGCACTCGCCGGCATAGTGACAACTGAAGGCGCCTCCTCGATCCGCCACCACTTGCTTGCGCGCGTCGAAGCCGGCGTCGCGGGAGTCGGCGCTGTAGCGGTGCGCCTGGGCCAGGGCCATGGGGCCGATGTAGCCGTCGTCGGTGGCCACCGTCGGACACGCCGACACACACAGACCGCACCGGATGCAGTAGCTGAACTGGAGGTAGCTCAGAAGCTGCTCGGGCGACTGGAAATACTCGCCCGTCGGGCTCTCCAGCTCCTGCTCGTCCGGGCGCCGCAGGTGGCTCAGAACCGACCTGTGCTTCTCAAAGAAGCGCCCCAGGTCGGGCACCAGATCGCGCACCACGTCGAAGTTCGGCATGGGCGCCACCGTGAGCACGCGATCGGTCACCTCGAGGATCTGCGTGTTGCACGCCAGTGCCGGCCTGCCGTTGATCATCATCCCGCACGATCCGCAGACGGCCATCCGGCATGAGAAGCGGTAGGCGAGGGTGGAGTCCTGCGTCTCCTTCAGCGCGTGCAGCCCGTCCAGGACAGTCATGCCGGGTTCGACATGAAGCGCGTATTCCTGTCGCCAGCGCGGCTGCTCGTCACGCTCGGGATCGTAGCGATCGATGTAGACGGTGATATCTCGCGGCTCGTGCTCAGACTGTCTCATGGTGCCTCGCTAAGCGCTGATTCGGTTCATGTGGATGAGGACGTTGGCGACGGCGC
>JASFTE010000138.1:0-9371 GCA_050114035.1 Armatimonadota bacterium
TCACTTCGGTCGGCATGCTTGCGCCTCCGATCAGTAGGCGTTGAGCTTCTCGGCCGCGGCCACGATGTCGTCAACGTTGGGGAGATAGAACTTCTCCAGAGGCGGGCTGAAGGGCGCGGGCGACTCGGGGCAGGCGAGCCGCACGAGCGGCCCATCCAGGTACTCGAAGGCCTCCTCGGCGATGATGGCCGAGATCTCCGCCCCGACGCCCCCGGCCTTGGAGGCCTCGTAGAGGATGAGCGCCTTGTTGGTCCGCTTGAAGGAGGCGAGGAGCGTGCCCTTGTCCAGCGGCCGGACGGTGCGCAGATCGACGACCTCGGCCGATACGCCCTCCTCCGCGAGCCGCTCGGCGGCCGCGAGGGCCTGGTGGACCATGGCGCTGTAGGTGACGATGGTCAGGGCCGTGCCCTCGCGTCGCAGCTCGGCCTTGCCGATGGGCACCACGAAGTCGTCCTGCGGGAGCTCCTCCTTGATGCGCCGGTACAGGTACTTGTGCTCGAGGTATACGACCGGGTCAGCGTCGCGGATGGCCGCCTTGAGGAGGCCCTTGGCATCGTAGGCCGTCGCGGGAAGGACGACTTTGAGGCCCGGGACGTTGTAGAACCACGCCTCGGGCATCTGGGAGTGGAACAGGCCGCCGTGGACGCCGCCGCCGCAGGGGGCCCGGATCACCAGGGGCGCGCCAACGTCGCCGCCGTACCGGTAGCGCATGGTGGCGGCCATGTTGACGATCTGGTCGAAGCCGCAGGAGATGAAGTCGGCGAATTGCATCTCGGCCACCGGGCGCATCCCCACGAGCGCGGCCCCGACGGCGAGGCCGACGATGGCCTCTTCGGATATCGGCGTATCCACGACGCGCCGCCCGCCGAACTCCTCGTGCAGGCCCTTCGTGACCTGGAAGGCGCCGCCGTAGGCGCCGATGTCCTCGCCCAAGAGGAAGACGGACGCGTCGCGCCGCATCTCCTCCTGCATGGCGTCGTGGATGGCCTGTAGATACGTGACTTCCATGGTGCGCTCGCAGCTTTCGCTATCCGCTAGCCGGTGGCGTAGACGCCTTCGGTGGCCTCTTCTGCCTTGGGATACGGGCTCTTCGTCGCGAACTCGACGGCCCGGTGGATGTCGCCTTCGATGCGCTTCATGATCTCGGCGGCATCGTCCTCCGTGAGCGCGCCCTCCATGATGAGGTCGTCGTGGAACCGGTGGATGGGATCGCGGCCGTGCCACTCGTCCACTTCCTGCGGGGGGCGGTAGCCATCCTGGTCGTGCGCCGAGTGGCCGCTGTAGCGGTACGTCTTGCACTCGATGAGAGTGGGGCCGTCGCCCTGCCGCGCTCGCTCGATGGCCTCGCAGGTTGTCTCGACCACGCTGCGCACATCGTTCCCATCGATGGCCACGCCGGGCATGCCGTAGGCGGGCCCGCGGTCCGCTACGTCCAGCACGGGCATCTGCTTCTCGGTGGGCGTGGAGTAGGCGTACGCGTTGTTCTCGCACACGAAGAGAACGGGGAGATGGTGGATGCCGGCGAAGTTCAGCGCCTCGTGGAAGTCGCCTCGCGCCGTGGTGCCCTCGCCGAAGTAGCTCACGACCACGGTGTCCCGCTCCCTCATCTGCTCGGCCAGCGCGACGCCGCATGCCACGGGGATGGACGAGCCGAGCATGCTCGTGGAGGCGATGATGCCGAGCTCCACGTCGCCACAGTGCGTCCAGGAGTCCTTGCCCCTGGAGGGCCCATCGCGCTTGCCCATCAACTGCGCCATCAGCACGCCCGGTGACATGCCCTTGACGAGGAACGCTCCGAGGTCTCGATGCACGGGAGCGATGAAGTCCGTTGTGCGCAGAGGATGGCAGGTTCCTACCGGGATGGCCTCCTGCCCCCGGCCCGTGAAGACGCCGCCGACGATCTTGCCCTGCCGGTACAGGCGCTCGGCCGTCTCCTCGAAGTGCCGCGTGAGGTGCAGGTGGTAGTAGAGCTCGACGAGCTGGTCCCGCGTGAACTCCACGACTATGTCCCCTTGATGTGGTTCAGGAGGCCGCCGGCGACGACGACCTGTCTCTGTCGCTCCGTCAGCCCATGCTCGGCGCGGAGCTCGGTCCCCTGCGTGACGTTGAGTACCCGAAGGTGCGGCTCGGCTTCTATGTCCTGCCTCACATGCGGCAGCTCGAGCATGTCGCCCTGCTGGAGGCTGTCGTAGTCTGCCGGGTCGGCGAAGGTGAGGGCGAGGATGCCGACGTTGACCAGGTTCGCCCGGTGGATGCGGGCGAAGGACTTGGCGATGACCGCCTTCACGCCCAGGTACATGGGCCCGAGGGCCGCGTGCTCCCGGCTGGAGCCCTGCCCGTAGTTGTCGGCGCCGATGACGAATCCCGCGGCCGCCTCGCTGGCGCGCGCGAAGAAGGTCTCATCCACGCGCGAGAAGGTGTACTCCGAGATGGCGGGGATGTTCGAGCGGAGCGGGAGGATCTTGCTGCCGGCCGGGAGGATGTCGTCGGTGCTCACATTGTCCCCCAGCTTCAGGAGCAGCTCGCCGGAGATGCTCTCGGGCATCTCCTGGTTGAGGGGCAGCGGCTTGATGTTGGGGCCGCGGACGATCTCGACCTTCTCCGGCTCATCGCTCGGCGGGATGACCATGCCGTCGTCAACGACCAGCTCATCGGGGATGGCCACGCGTATGGGCTCCCCGAGCGTACGCGGATCGGTGATCTCGCCGCGCAGCGCCGTGGCGGCGCACACCTCCGGGCTGGCAAGGTACACCTCATCGCCCTTGGTCCCACTGCGTCCGGGGAAGTTGCGGTTGAAGCTCCGCACCGAGCCGCCTCCGGTCGGCGGCGCCTGCCCCATCCCGATGCACGGGCCACAGGCCGACTCGAGTATGCGGGCGCCGGCGCGCACGAGGTCCGCCAGGGCGCCCTGGCGGGCGATGCTCTCGAACACCTGCCGCGAGCCGGGGCTGATGGTGAGGCTCACGCCCGGATGGACGGTCTTGCCCCTGAGGATCTCGGCCGCCGTCACCAGGTCTTTGTACGAGGAGTTCGTGCAGCTCCCGATGCAGACCTGGGCCACCTTCGTTCCGGCGACCTCGGTCACGGCCTCCACGTTGTCCGGGTTGCTCGGGCAGGCCACCATGGGCTCCAGGTCGGCGAGGTCGATCTCTACAACGTCACCGTACTCCGCGTCCCCGTCGGCCGCCAGGGGCGACCAGGCGTCCTCCCGTTGCTGCAGCCGCAGGAAGTCCCGCGTGACCTCGTCGCTGGGGAAGATGGAGCAGGTTGCGCCGAGCTCTGCGCCCATGTTCGTGATGGTGGCGCGCTCGGGGACGGACAGCTCGGCCACGCCGGGGCCGCCGTACTCCATGATCCTCCCCGTCCCGCCCTTGACGGTGAGGCGGCGGAGCAGCTCGAAGATCACGTCCTTGGCCGCCACCCACGGCCCCAGCTTCCCGGTGAGACGCACGAGCACGATCTCGGGCATGGCGAGGTAGAGGGGCTGCCCGGCCATGGCCACGGCCACATCGAGCCCGCCGGCGCCCATGGCGATCATCCCGAGTCCGCCGGCCGTGGGCGTGTGGCTGTCGGAGCCGAGCAGGGTCTGCCCGGGCACGCCGAAGCGCTCCAGATGCACCTGGTGGCAGATGCCGTTGCCGGGGCGGGAGAAGTGGATGCCATACTTCGCGGCTATGCTCTGCAGGAATGCGTGGTCGTCGGCGTTCTCAAAGCCGCTCTGCAGCGTGTTGTGGTCCACGTAGCTCACGGATAGCTTGGTGCGGACGCGCGGCACGTCCATGGCCTCGAATTGGAGGTAGGCCATGGTGCCGGTGGCATCCTGAGTCAGCGTCTGGTCGATGCGGAGTGCGATCTCCTCCCCGGTCATCGGCTCGCCGGAGACCAGATGGTCTTCGATGATCTTGCGGGCAAGGCTATTGGGCATGAGCGACACACCTCGGTTGTGGGTGATGGGACATCGTCTGCGCTCGTAGATTAGGCACTCCCAGACGCATGTCCTCTAGCTGGCTCGGCCATCGGCTCGCGGGGCGAGGCCGTCGCCGTGCAACGTCGTCCCGCACGTGGTACAACCCACTGAGGAGAAGGAGATGGGCGGAACACCGACGAAGCGCACAGCGTTGTTCGAGTCGGTGTTCGCATAGCAGCAATACCCGGGCCAACGCACCTCGCCGCCGAGTGCTACTCCCCTGGCCGCCAGACAGTGAACGCCAGCCGCCGACCGAAAACCGAACTGCCAGGCTGCAGCCTGGCGCGACGGATCGGCCTCACGGGAGGGACATCAGAATGGGCAGGATAGATCCCGAGACCGGCAAGGAGACCTGTCTCGAGATAGACGAACTGATCGACGCAGCCCGAGCGATGCGCGCGTGGAACGTGACGTCAATCCACTGCGCCGGCTCCGGGCACCCCGGGGGCACCCTCTCCATCATGGACGTGTGCGCCGCGCTCTATCTGCGGGTGCTGCGCCATGCGCCCGAGGATCCGCACTGGGAGGGGCGCGACCGGGTGTTCTTCTCCGCCGGGCATAAGGCGCCGGCGCTCTACGTCTCGCTGGCCGCGGCCGGGTACTACCCGCTGGAAGAGACCATGAAGCTGCGTCGCTTTGGCGCCCCGTACGAGGGGCATCCGCACTGGCTGAAGCTCGGCGGCGTCGAGTTCTCCAGCGGCTCTCTCGGCCAGGGCCTGGGCTTCGCGGTCGGGCACGCCGTGGCGGGTATGCGCGACGCGGACGCCGACTGGCGGGTGTATTGCATCACAGGCGATGGGGAGCACGACGAGGGCAGCATCTGGGAAGCCGTCATGAGCGCGCCGCACTACGGCGTCGACAACATCGTCAACATCGTGGACAAGAACAGCCTCCAGATCGACGGCCTGACGAAGGACGTCATGAACATCGATCCGCTGCCCGACAAGTACCGCGCCTTCAACTGGCACGTGATCGAGATCGACGGCCATGACATGCAGCAGATCGTGGACGCCTTCGACGAGGCCAAGACCGTCAAGGGCAAGCCGACAGTCATCATCGCCCAGACGGTCAAGGGCAAGGGCGTCTCGTTCATGGAGAACGAGGCGGGCTGGCACGGCGTGGCCACCGACACGCGGGAGCAACTCGACCAGGCGCTCGCGGACATCGGGCATCCCGACTTCACGAAGGAGCGTGTGGACGAGCTGCTGGCAATCGGGGAGGCGTACGGGAAGAAGGCCGCCGCCGAGATAGACGCCGCCATGCCGACGTTCAAGCGGGACTACTGGTGGAACTCCGGCGACGCGATGCAGGTCGAGATGGACGCCACGCGCAACGGCTTTGGCCGGGCCATCGAGGACGCCGGCCAGGACCAGCGCGTTGTGCCCATCCACGCCGACATCTCCGGCTCCATCCGCATCACGCAGTTCGAGGAGGAGCACCCGGAGCGCGAGAAGCGCTCCATTAGCTGCGGCATCGCGGAGCAGAACATGGTCTCCGTGGGCGGGGGGCTCGCCCGAGCCGGGCTCGTCCCCATCGCCGGCACGTACGGGGTCTTCGCCACCGGCCGCTGCTGGGACCAGCTCCGCACGACAATCTGCTACGGGGAGCTGAACCTCAAGGTCGCCGGCGCCCATGGGGGGATCTCCGTGGGGCCGGACGGCGCGACGCACCAGTCGCTGGAAGAGATCTCCGTGATGAGCATCCTGCCCAACATGCACGTCAGCGTCCCGTGTGATGCCATCGAGTGCCGGCGCGCCTGCGAGTACAGCATCCTGGAGATCGACGGCCCGGCCTACATACGCTTCGCGCGCGAGGCGACGCCCGTGGTGACTACAGCCGACACGCCCTTCGTCTATGGCACGGCAAACGTCATCCGCTACCGCGGGGAGCAGCCGCGGTTCGTGGACGCCTTCGAGCAGAAGCTCTCCACGGAGTACGAGTCGGAGGGCGAGGACCTCAGCATCATCGCCTGCGGCCCGATGGTGCCCGAGGCCATGCGCGCGGCGTGGATCCTCAAGGAGGACGAGGGCCTCGAGACGCGCGTCGTCAACGTGCACACCATCAAGCCGCTGGACGCGAAGGCCATCGTCGCGGCGGCCGCGGACACGGGCGTCGTCGTGACGGCCGAGGAGCACCAGGTGGGCGGCTTCGGCAACATCGTCGCGGGCGCCATCGCGCGGGACAAGCCCTACGATGCGCCGCTGCTCATGGGCATGGTCGGCGTCCAGGACAAGTTCGGTCAATCCGGCGAGCCGTGGGAGCTCATGAAGGCCTTCGGCCTCACCGCCGAGCACATCGCGGAGAAGGCTATCGAGCTGCTCAAGCAGAAGAAGTAGGCCCAGCTCTCACCAAGCGGCCACCAATAGCGCGGCCCGGGCCAGAGGCCCGGGCCGCGTGCGCTCTGACGCTTGTCTCGGTGGCACAAGCACACATCAAGCGCTAAGGCAATCCCTCCCAAATGACGAAGAGAGTACTGGGAACCGCGCTGCGCTGCGCGCGGACAGGGGGGGAATGGCCCCAGTGCCCTCAAAGCCTCAGTTGATCGTCCTGGGCATCGACGGCGCTACATGGGACGTGGCCCTGCCATACATGGAGGCCGGGCGGCTGCCCACGCTCGCGCGGGTCGTCCGGGAGGGAGCGTGGGGCAAAGCGCTGTCGGTTCACCCTCCCGTGACGGCCTGCTGTTGGCCCACGATTCTCACCGGGACGAATCCGGGACGCCACGGGATGTTCGAGTTCACCACACTGCGTCCCGGCACGTATCTGCGCCGGCCGGTGACGCTGCTGGACTGGCGTCAGCCGCCGCTCTGGGAGCTGCTCAACCGCTGCGGCCTGAGCGTCGGCGTCTTCAATGTCCCCGTCACCTTCCCCGCGCAGCCTGTCGATGGCTACATGGTCAGCGGCGAGATGGGGACGCCGTACGTTGACAGGCGGATGCTCTTTCCACAGGACATCAGGCACACGCTCCGTGAGCAGTTGCGCCGGTACGAGCTGGAGCCGATCTCGGGGAACGGCACTCGTCACGTCCGGAAGCTCACACGCCAGATAGCAGCCCGCAACGCCGCAGCGCTCACGCTTGCCGAGGACATGCCGACCGACGTGGTCATCATCGTTGTGAACTACGTTGACCACGCTCAGCACTTCTTCTGGGACGAGCGGCATGAGGGGCTTGATGGGTCGAGCGAGACGAGCAACCCGGTGCTGGGTGCCTACGCCGCAGCAGACCGGCTCCTGCGGTCATTGCAGGAGCCTGCCGGAGACGAGTGCACTACCATAGTGCTCTCAGACCACGGCGCCGGGCCGGTGCGGGGCTACCTGGACGTGGATCGCATGCTCGCGAGCCTTGGCTACTTCTCGCTCCCGCGCACGGGCTGGAGCGATGCCCCGGCGATGTACGCCCGCCGGGTTGCGCACCTCTTGCGCCCCATCGCCTCCAGGGCGATGAAGCGGGCGCCATCCGGGCTCAAGGACCTGGCACGCAGAGCCAGCACCGCCGTCTCAGTTGACTACTCGTCCAGTGCGATTTTCTCGGTCGGCGACTGCTGCAGTCTTCGTGTGAACCTGCGCGGACGCGAGTCGGCCGGGCACGTTCCCGCGGCGGAACTGGCGCGCTTCTGCCTCGACGCTCGGCGGGTACTGCATCGGATCGAGGGGTTGGACGATGAGCCGCTCTTCGAGGTGTATCTCAACAGCGAAGTGTACCGCGGCCCCTACATCGGTCTCGGGCCTGACCTCATAGCCATGGCCCAACAATACTCGGTGCAGACGGTGAGCGCCACGCCGGCGCGGCGCCATTGGCTCGTGTCGCGGGCCGAGGGGCGGGCGCTCGGGCTCGCGCACTGCGTCCGGTCGGGCAGTCATCGGCGCGAGGGGATCGTGGCCGCCGTTGGCCCCGGGGTACAGCCCGGCCACGTGCCCGACGCCGCGCCATTGGCCGATGTGGCCCCGACGGTCATGTCGCTGCTCGGCTGCCCCGTGCCCGGGCACGTGGATGGCCAGGCCATGCCGTGGGTGCAGGCAGGACGCCCGCATCGAGGTACACACCGGCCCGGCCCCCAGCATCTCCCGTCGCCTCAGGAGAGCGAGCCATACGCTCCGCCTGAGGAGGCGGTCGTGACCGCCAGACTCCAAGGCCTCGGATACAGGGCGTGATGGCAGGCAACCACGGGGGTATGGGCAGGTGGCGACCCCACCTCTGGTAAGCTGCATCATCCCAGCCTACAACGCGGCGGACACCATCGTCCGGGCGATCGAATCGGCGCGCCGGCAGACCTGCCCACACATCGAGGTCGTCGTAGTCGATGACGGTTCGACAGACGGCACGGAATCGACAGTGCGCGCCCGCTTCCCAGACGTCACGTGCGTGCGGCACACGGCGAACAGAGGACCGGCGGCCGCGCGCAACTCCGGGGCTAGAGCCGCGCGCGGCGCCGTCCTGGCGTTCCTGGATGCCGACGATGAGTGGCTCCCGGTGAAGACGGAGCTGCAGCTCGACGCGCTCGCCGGGCTGCCCAAGGTGGGCGCGCTCTTCACCGGGTCGCTTCTTGTGGCCGGCAGGTGGGGAAATCGGATCTTCCCCCCTCGCGCCCGGGCGAGCGTGGGCTACCTCACGTGCTCGTATATGCTGTGGGGCTCCCGGACGCCTGTGCCCCCGGCATCGGCGATGATCCCGGCATCGACCTTCGCGTCCCTTGGCGGGTTCGATGAGCGGCGGGAGTTGCTGGAAGACGAGCTTTGGGTGCGAATGGCCGGTCGCGGCCTCCAGTTGGCGCGCCTGGAGCTGCCGCTGTACGTTCAGCACGTCACGGCCGGCAGTGTCACCAGCGATGCACGCTGGATGTCTGACGCACAGCTCGCCACCGTCGAGCTCTGCGCGCCCCATTCGCCCGTCGGCAGGGGCATCGGCATGTCGGACGAGGAGTACGCCCGGCTGCGCCGCAAATGGGTCATAGCGGGCGCGCTGAGCCTGGTACGTGCCGGGCACTCCGGCCACGCGCGCCAGCGCCTCTGTCGGGAGCTGGAAGCGACCGGACGGCCACGCTATCTGATCGGACTGCTATTCCTGGTCGCCCACTGTCCATCGCTGCTCAGGACGATGGTGCGGGCAGCGTGGCTGCCCGGTCGGTTGCTTCACTATCTGCGCGCGCGCGCGGGGTACTGGCGCTATGCAAAGCTCCTGGAGGCGCACCCGACGGACGCCGGCCGGTTCCAGCAGGAGTTCCCGCGGGCCCGCCGCAGACGCCCGATGTTGTGCGCCGGCCGGGCGTTCCGCGGCGCCGCTCCGCTTACACTTCCACGGGAGTAGGCGCTACTTCCTCTTCCGCTTGCGCCACAGGCGACTGCGCAGCCACGCCAACGGCAAACCGAGACCTGCCAGCGCAAACGGAGGCAGCTCAGGAGTCGC
>JASFTE010000139.1:0-9317 GCA_050114035.1 Armatimonadota bacterium
GCGACGAGGCGGAACGCAGCGCCGACATCGCCGCGCTGCTCGCACTCCTCCGCGCCCTTGCATTGTACCTGGCGGGGCTGGCCGTCATCGCGCTCCTGGGGCTCACACCCGCCTGGTCTGCACTGCTGGGGGCGGTGCTTGCGTGGGTGGCGCTGTGGGTCCTGTGGTCCGGCGCCTTGGGCGCCCCCCTGCGCTTCCAGGCCGCCGGCGAGGGCCCCGAGGCCCGCGCCCTCGCGCACACGTTCCACTGGGGCGGCGTCCTCCTGCTGTGGTCCGCCGTATGCGGGACGGTCGTGCGCGGGCTGTCGGCCTTTGGCTACTCCGGCGGCGATGTGATCTACGGCCTGCAGCTCCTGTACGCGGTGGCCGCATGTGCCGTCGTCCTCGTCCTCGTCGGGTACCATGGCGGCCCCCTCGCCGCATTGCCCGCCACGGGGCACGTGGTTGGCAGGCTCCGCGGCGCGGCTCGGCAGGCGAACGCCGTCGTTGCTGTGCTCGCCGTGGCGCTGCTTGGAACGTTGATCGCCGGCTATGCCAATCTCTCCGCCTTCCTCGCCTCCCGGTTGGCGTTGACGGTGCTGGTGGCGGCCACCGCCATATGGGGACACCTCCGGGCCCGCGCGCTTCTGAGCGCGCGCCTTCCCGTCCCTGCACCTGACGACGCCGACGACGAGGACGATCGGCTGACCGATCGCGCGTGGGTGCGGCGCGCGGTCTTGATGGCGGCAGCGGTCGTCATCATCACGATCGGCGCCGTGCTCATCGGCCGCGTATGGGGCATTCGCGGCTGGCACGTAGGCCAGGCGACCGACCTCCTGTCCCGGCCGGTGATCTCGGTAGGGGGCACGCCGGTCTCTGTCGTCTCCGTGCTCCAGGGCATGGTCGTCGTGGCCCTGGCGATGGCACTCGGGCGTTGGCTGCGGGCCCGGCTCGTCGGCTCCGCGGTGCTCGCAATGCGCTACGACGCGGGCGTGCGGGAGGCGATCGGCAAGGTGACGTACTATGCGGCCGTGTGTGCCGGCGCGGCCATCGGGCTCCGGGTGACGGGAGTTCAGCTCACCGAGTTGGCCTGGTTTGCCGGCGGAATGGGCATCGCCATCGGCTTCGGCAGCCAGCACATCGCGAGCAACTTCATCGCCGGCATAATCCTGACATTTGACCCGAGCATTGATGTCGGGGACTACATCGAGGTGGGTGGTCAGCAGGGAACGATCCTGCACATCAGCCTGCGCTCCACGACCATCCGCACGCCCGACAACAGGACCGCCGTCATCCCCAACTCCAGCCTCATCAGCCAGAACGTGGTCGGCAGCACGCAGCGCAACCGGCGCGTGCGGCTGCTGGTGGACGTCGTGGTCGCGGGCGACAGCGATCCGGACAAGGTGGCCTCGGTGCTGAAGGAGACGGCCCTCGGCACCGACGGCATCGTCCCGCAGCCGCCCCCGGAGGCCTGGATCACGAAGCTCGCGGCGGCCAACCTCACCTTCCAGCTCGCCGCCTGGACCGATGACTGCCAGCACCAGGACCGCATCCGCGGCATCCTCACCACGGCCGTCGGCAAAGCCCTCAAAGAGAACGAGATCAAAGTGGCGTAGGGAGCACACAAGGCGCGCATGTGCTCTCTGCCGTGAAGGGCGTACGACCTATCTCACTCAAGCCGGAAGCACGTCAGCTTTCCTTTGTTGCTGCGCACGTAGAGGTGGCCGTCGTGCAACACGGGATGCGACCAGTATGGTCCGTCCGTGTCAGCGCCCACCCCGCCGTCGAGCAGCTTCTGGCGGAAGGTCTCGTTGTACGCGTTGCCGTCGAGAGCGCCCCACGCGATCTCGCCCATCTCCGTGACGATCATGAGCTTGTCGGCCGCGAGAATGAGATTGCCGAATGCCTCGGGCCGCGTCCACTCGATGGCGCCCGTGTCCAGGTTCACGCATTCCAGTCGGCACCGCGCTCCCTTGCCCCTGCCGGCGATGGCATACAGGTACTTGCCGTGGATCACCTGCCGGTTGAAGGTGAACCAGTCCCCCCCGCCATAGGCGAACTCCGGGCACAGCCACTCCTCGGTCCACTCGCCTCCGGCGCGCGAGATCTTGCTCAGGCCCGTGGCGGCGTGCATGACGAGCAGGCCGCTCCCGTACACCTTCGGCGACACGGCGTTGTTGTTGGACTTGCGCTGCGCCCACTCCGGCGCTCCGCCGAGCATGGACTCGCCGGTAGCGGGCGCGAGGACATTGAGGGTGCGGCACGTCTGCACCACGAGCGCCGCGCGGTCCACCACGGGATTGCCCTCGGGCAGTGGCAGAATGGTGGCATACGCGGGCACCGCCCGCTCGCCGGACCAGACGACCGTGCCCGTCGCCCGCGCCAGTGCCATGCCCTTGTCAGTGAGGTTGACGAACACCTTGTCGCCCCAGACCACCGGTGAGTCACTGAATCCCCACCAGCCCCCCTTCGGCGACCACTGCCCATACGAGGCCTCCCAGATCTTCTCGCCGCTCTCCGCGTCGAGGCAGTAGACCTGGCCCTTGCGACTCAACGTGTAGATGCGTCCGTCGGCGATCGTCGGCGTGGAGTTCGGGCCGCCCTCGTACAGCTTCGGCATGAGCTCGCAGTCGTACCCGAAGGTCCACTTCTCGTCGCCGGTCTTCGGGTCGAGACAGTACACGATGTCGCGGTCGGCGCGGTTGCCCATGGTGAAGAGCCTGCCTTCGGCGACCGTGACGGAGGAGCACCCCGGGCCAAGCTCGCGGCTCCACACTTCCGTGAGGCCCTTCGGGTCGAACTTGTCCAGTGGCGCGATGCCGTCGTAGTTCGGCCCAAGGAAGTGCACCCAATCCGCCGCGGCGCCCATGCCTGCCGGCTGTCCAGCGGGCTTACGCGCCGGCTCTTCAACGCGCATCCCCGTCGGCTGCTCAGCGGCAGGCGAGCGCGTCAGGGAGCAGCCGCACAGCCAGACGGCGATGGTCCCTGCCAGGATCGGTACGAGGTGACGGAGTGACTTGGTGTTCAGCTCTGCGCGGGACATTGTGGTCTCCTCTTGGGGAACAGGTGCGCTGTGCTGCGGCGCGAGTTCGCTCACGCGAGGCCAGGAAATGGGTGACTGTCAGGTGCGCCACCGCAAGGCACGGCATCAGTCGATCATGATGGCCGTCGGCGCCGGCCATATCATGTGCAGCAGAAGCCAGACAGTGAAGATCACGTTCATGCCCAGGATGAGCCCAAAGGCGACGGGGCGAAGCTGGCGGAAGCCTCTGTAACCCAGCAGCCGAACCGCGGTGGCCTTGAGCAGCCAGCCGATGAAGATCGAGGTCCAGTAGCGCTCGATGGGCCAGTGCATCCAGGTCACGAACCCGAGCGGATGCAGCGGCCACCAGACGAACCGCCGCCGCAGCGCGAACAGGACCCATGTCGTCGCCGCGCCCAAGGCCATGGCGAACCAGTCTTCGGCGCCCATGGTCGAAGGGTCCTGTATGATGCCCGCGATTCCCTTGGCAGTATTGAGCCCCGCCCTGCTCGGCCAGTCGGCCAACTTTGGCGCTCCCCAGTTGTAGATGATCCACGGAGAGCAGATGTGGCACGCGAGGATGGCCAGCACGACCGCCACCATGGCCAGAAGCATGATATCCCGTCGCCGGGCGCCCATGTCGGTACCCAGGCGATATCCCTGGAAGACCGCGGCCGAGTTCTGCGTGGCGGTGGACCGGATCTGGCAGAAGCTCGTCAGGGTCATCAGCGTGACGTTCTGTGGGCCGATGCGCCTGCTCCCGAAGATGGTGAACAGCGCCTCATTGAAACCGGCCGTGTATCCCCCGAACGGCACACTGTAGACGAACATGCCGGCCTCGCAGATCACCCGCGCCACGACCATCCCCACGAGCGGGAAGAAGACGTACGTCACGATGGCCCACACCGTGTCCATCCCGAAGTAGCTGCACCAGGCCACGACGAACACGAAGGCCGCAACGAAGCCGAACACCGCCAGGCGGTAGGGCTCTTTCGCATCAGCGGCGTCGGGGCCGGGCCGCAGCGTTCCGATGGCCACTCGGATGGCCCGGCGCAAGTGTTCTCGGGCCGAGTACAGCAGCGCCCCCGCCAGCAGGAGGTACCCCCCTGTGGTCTGGAGCCTGAAGAACCGCTGCTGCGCCGTGGTCACGCCCAGACTGAGACGGACGAACTGCTGAGTGCGCCGCAGGAAGAAGAAGAACCACAGGGAGAAGCCCACCTCGGCGGCGAGCAGGTAGGCGATGCCGATCATGTCCATGCGGATGTAGAGCAGTATGCCATTGAAGGCCGCCCAGGCGCCGGCGAAGCGGGTCTGCAGGCGCGGCTCAAGGTCGATGTAGGGGATCTGCGGCCAGTACCCGTGGAGGCCCTTGAGCGTATAGTGGATGCACGGCAAGGCGAAGGCCACCCATGTGAGCGGGCTGCGCAGGAGCGACGCCGTCCCCGAGGGCTCGCCCTCCACGATCTCCATGGGCACTTCCATCAGCGGGTATAGCAGCTTCTCCTCCTGCTCCCAGCGCCGCGCCAGCGTCCCGGCGAAACACAGCACCATCCAGTAGATGGCGAAGAAGAAGGGCGTCCACACCAGCAGCGGACGCAGCCACGGCCGCCAGGGCATCGACCGGCCCGGCGGCAGCCCCTCGTGCGCCCACGTGGCGGCCGCGCCGGCCGGGTCCGTATCCGGCACCAGCATCGGGTTGAGCTCGTCCAGGTACAACTCCGGCCGCGCGACGTCGGGAGTGGCGTAGTAGACGATGCCGATGATCTTCAGGTAGAAGTGCTGCGCGTACTCCTGCCCTGCGATGGCGCCGACGATCAGCAGCAGCAGGAAGATTAGCAGCAGCTCCCGGGCGCTCAGAGGTCTGACGTTCAGGCGCTTGAGACGCCGTAGTGCCGCGTTGACCGCGATCAACACCAGCAGCAGCGCCACGGCGCCCCGGGGCAGATACCCCGTGCCGATGATCTCATAGCGCAGGAAGACCGAGAAGCACCCGGCCACCGTGAAGCCGACGACCAGCAGAAGAGCCAGGGCGACCGCCCGGGGCGTGATGCCGCGCGACGCCGGGCTGTCGTCCAGCGTCTCGGTCGGTGTGGTGACGGCGTCGCGAGCGGTCGTCTCAGGAGGCATCCAACACCGCCAGCCTGCGAAGCATCGGCGTGGCGACGGATTGCTCGACTACGAGCTTGACCGCCGCGACCTCAACCGGTTCGAAGTGGTGGATCCGTTTGTGCCCCACCGACGCGCCCCGGCAAAGCTCCTGCCACGTGTTGCCCGGCACGAGGCCCTCCACCTTGTACGCGCGAATGCGCTCGCCCTGGGCGATGTCTTCCATGATGAGAACGTGGTCGGTCCTGGCGGGACGGGGCAGCTCCAGGCGGATCTCGTCCCCGACGCCAGCCGTGTCCGCCACAGCGTCCCCGAAGCGCCGCTCGATCTGTCTGCCGAACTCCCGCAGCCGGTCGATGTCGGATTGCGGCACCAGGCCCTCGGACGTGACGACCTCGCCAACGATGAAGTTGCAGTTCCGCCCCACGGACTCGTAGTACATCCTCACCAGCCTGTCCGCGGGATACGCGGCATGGTCCTGGCCGGGCCGCCAGAACCAGTTGTGCACGCGGGCCGCCCCGCGCAGCGGCACATCGACCATTCCAGGCGACCAGGCCCGCCCGGCCGGGTCGCCGTTGAGCAGGCACGCCTTCCAGCTCGCCGAGTTATGCGACAATTCCCCCTCGACCAGCGGCATCGTCGCCCAGCAGGGATCGCCCGCGTGGCCGGACTCGTTGCCGATCCACCGGTGGTCGGCGCGCGCCTTGCTGTGATAGAAGACCGCGTCCGGCTGGTGCTTCTCGAAGACGGGCAGTACGTCGGGGCCTCCCTCCGACGGCGTCTTGACGCCCGCGTCGTACCAGAGCTCTACGAGCGGGCCGTAGCGGGAGCAGAGCTCCCGGGTCATGCCCTCCGCGACGCGGTTGTACTCCTCCTGCCGGGGAGTGCCGCGCCCACGGCCCCAGTCCACGTAGTAGCGCCAGAGCTCCCAGTACACATTACGGTGGCAGCTCAGGTAGATGCCGGGCCTGATGTCGCGCCTGCGGCACGATTCCACGAAGTCGGCCACCACGTCGCCCTTGCCGTCGCGCCAGCGCGTCTGCTTGAGTCCATAGGGGTACAGGTCGCTCTGCCACTGCATGAAGCCATTGAAATGGGTGGCGGTGAAGACGGCGTACTTCGCGCCGCACGCCGCCGCCGCCTCGAGCCACTGGTCCGTGTCGAGCTGCGTCGGGTTGTACAGGCTCGGGTCCAGCGTCTCACGGACCGTGTTATTCCCCGCGAACTCACCGGCGGCAATGGGCAGATCGAAATGGTAAATCACGCCGATCTCGCATTCCTGCCAGGTGAGCTGGGCGGGCGTTGGCTTGGGCAGATCGCGTCCCTCCCGTAGCGCCTGCTGTGTGATTGCCGAGCCACCCCCAGTGCCGTCTGCCGCCAGGCCGCCCTCCGAGGGGATCAGAGACGACAACCCGGCCGCCGCGCCGCCGAGGCAGGTGCGCATGAACTCACGGCGGTTGGACGAGTACATTGACTTCCCATCCCAAAGTCGCAGCAGCAGATATGCCAGACTGGGCGCTGGCCGTGAAGCCTCCGGGGGGACACGCGTTTCATTCCCCATACGTGGCTTCATCGTCAGAGATGGCCTTCTGGCGCTTCTCTCGGCATGCGACGTGAGCGCGGTCCTGGCGTCTCGCCGGGTCTGTTTCCGTGCCGGCTCGGCCTGCTCCCACGCGGCGGAGGGAACCTGCGTCGCCTGCCATTCTCGCGTGGCGTGGGCTTTCCAGCCCGCGTGCCGTTCATGCACGATCCACGTTAGACAGCGTCCACCCACACGGGCGAGGACCAGGCGATCTCCTCGTCGTCCTGGATCACCCGGACGTAGTAGTACGACGTGCCCGGGAGGGGGTCGGTGTCGCGGAAGGTGAAGCTGGCGGCGCGCTTGCCGGGCGAGTGCGTGTAGATGAACTTGTTGCTGCGGCATACGTCCACGCGCTCGATGGGCTGGGGGCCGACGGCGTTGACCGTCACCGTGATCGGCTCGCCGGCCTTCGCCGTCGTCTTCTCCCCCATGAGCTTCCCGTTCACGCGCACGTCGAGGAAGATCCGCCCGGCCGTCGTGCCATAGGTGTGGCGGGCGCGGACGGCGTCGAGGATGGCCTCGCGCGTGAGCTCCGGCGCGAAGATGGCCGCCTTGCCCATGCCGCCCCCGTGGTCGGGGCTGGCGATGACACCGATCACGATGTTCCTCGCCCAGGCGTCCTGGATGTAGTGCCCCTCGGCGGGCTTGCCGGCCTGGCGGGGTGCTCCCAGGTACTCGTAGGAGCCACGGGACTGGAATATCTCGGCCACGGGCTGGGCGACCTCGTCGGTGTAGTTCCAGTCGGTGGGCACGTTGCCGGTGTCGGCGAGCTGGTGCGGGATGTGGACGAAGTTGGCCCGGTCCTTGCGGAGCCGCTGCCACACGTCCGCGGGGGTGGAGCGGTCCCAGGCGTTGAGCCAGTAGGGGTAGTAGGGATCGGCGAAGATGATGTTCCGGTGGCCGTAGAAGCCGTACGGATGCTCCGGCGGGTACTCCTCGAAGGTCGAGGTCCACTCCTCGGCCAGGAACGTGAGGAAGCGCGCGGGGTCGCAGTTGGCGCGGGAGATCTTCGCCACGTGGCGCCACAGATACGGGTTGAAGTTGTAGCCGTGGTCGGTGACGGCCGCGAAGTCGAGGGCCGCGATGTCGCGCTCGTGCAGGTAGTTGTCCTCGGGCAGCAAATCGCCCGTCCGGTTGCAGATGGATATGCTCGTATGCTCGTGGAACTGGCCCCAGAAGAGCTGCAGCGTCTCGCCGCCGTAGCGCACCGTCCGCCGGGCGGCATCTCTCGACGCCGCGGCCGTATCGCCAAGCTGCGCCCGCAGCGCCGCCAGCGGCTCGTCGCCCGGCAGCGGCACGAGGCCCCCCAACGGCGCCTCCTTGCTCCGTAGGCTGCCAGCCTGCAGAGCCTCACCAGAGGCGAAGTACAGGCTGCTCCACGAGGTCTTCGGCACCTCGGCATCGGGCCACCGGCCCTTCACATCGTCCGCCTGGAAGATCCCGACCACGCGCCCCCCGATCTCCGCCAGGGGCGTCCGGCGGCAGCGGCCGAGGCCAAGGCTCAGGCGCATCGGCTCTGACCAGCCCTTGCCATCGTAGCACGCCACGCTGGGCACCCAGCCCTCCCGGCGGCCGATGGTGGTGCGGGCGCCGAGCCAGATGCGTCCCTGCGCGCCGGCGACGATGCTCGGCTGCTCCGCCTTGGTGTCGAAGGGCGTGGGCACGCTGGGGCATTCGAGGCCCTTGGGGCTCAGGCGTCCCAGTCGCACCTGGACGGTGGCCGTCCTGCCGATCCGGTAGCTCTTCGGCTCCTGCGTGATGTTCAGGACGCCGGACTCCCACGCGAGCCACACTCCCGCGTCCGTGGCGCACAGCGCCGCGCGGCGGTCGAAGCTGGGGGCCGTCGTGAGGCGGAGCACCTCGCCGAGCCGGCCCTCCTGCATGGTGCGGGCGTAGAGGTCGTAGTTGCTCTCCCGGAAGCCGTGCCACGCGACCCAGACCCTGCCGCTCGGCTCCGCCGCCAGGGCCGGCTGGTAGCTCGGCACGCCGGCGGCCGACACGTGCACCTCTCCGCCGACTCCGTCCCCCTCCACGAGTGCGGCGTACACCTGCCGCGCACCGTCCCGATTGCTCTCCCAGGCCACCGCGAGGCGCTCGCCATGCATCGCGCCGGCGGGCCGAATGTCCACGGCAGCCTCCCGGGTCACACGGACGGCCCGGGCCGCCCCCCGGTCGGTGACGCGGCAGGCGTAGATGTCCCAATTGCCATCGGCCTCTCCGGCCGCCAGCAGCCACACGCCGGAAGTGCACGCAACGAGCCGGGGCTCCAGCCAGTACTCCACTCCCGGCCCCTTCACGTCCCAGCTCCGGCCTATGGACGCCTCCCCGCCGGCGGGCGCGTCAAGCACCCCGACGCGCAGCCGCTCGGCGTTGTCCTCCAGCGATAGCCACGACGCCCAGACAGTGCCGGTATCGTCCATGACCATGTCGGGGTAGTCGATGTAGCCCTCGCGCTGCGTGAGGTCGGTCTTCTTGCCGACGGCGGCCTTGTAGAGCGCGATGTCGTCCACGTACATCCGCCCCACCGGCGCGCCGAAGGCCGTCGGCGCGATGACCTCAATGACCGCGGGGCCACTGGCCTGCGCCTCGAAGAAGAAGGCGCAGCGGGTCCAGCGCCGGCGGATTGCC
>JASFTE010000140.1:0-9313 GCA_050114035.1 Armatimonadota bacterium
GGCGAACGTCGAGCGCGGGCTCAAGTACATTGATGAGCTGGAGGGCTCGGGCGGCACGCACATGATCGAGGGCATCAAGGCGGCCCTCGACTACCCGCCGGACCCGGAGCGCATGCGCATCGTGCTGTTCATGACCGACGGCTACATCGGCAACGAGACCGAGATCCTCGCGGCCATCGACGACCGCCTCGGCGGCTCGCGCCTGTTCTCCTACGGCGTCGGCAGCTCCGTCAATCGCTACCTCCTCGACCGCATGGCCGAGGTGGGCCGCGGCACGGTGCAGTACGTCCGGCCCGACGAGGACACCGAGGAGTCCGTCACGCGCTTCTACGACCGCATCGCCCGCCCGTACCTCACGGACATCGAGATCGACTGGGGCGATCTGCAGGTCACCGACGTCTACCCGCAGCGCATCCCCGACCTCTTCGCCGCCCAGCCCGTCATCCTCCACGGCGCCTACACCGAGGGCGGCACGGGCAAGGTCACCGCAAGCGCGCAGCTCGTCAGCGACCCGTGGGAGACGGTGCTCCAGGTCCAGCTCCCGGGCAAGGACCACGGCAACGAGGCCCTCGCCTCCCTGTGGGCCCGGGCGCGCATCCGGGAGCTCATGAGCCAGATGCACAAGCGCACGGACCCGGCGATCGTCGAGCAGGTCACCAACCTGGCCCTCGAGTTCCGGCTGATGTCGGCCTACACGTCCTTCGTGGCCGTCGAGGAGAAGGTCGTCACCGACGGCGGCGAGACCCGCACCGTGCAGGTCCCCGTCCCCATGCCCGAGAGCGTCAGCTACGAAGGTGTCTTTGGGTCCGTGCCGGACGTGACTTTCAAGGCCCCGAGCCTCTCCGCCGACGCCGTTCGCCGGCTGTCGCCCCCGAGGAGCGCGTCGCGCCAACCGGCTAGCTATGCTGGGCGCGGCCCTGCTGGGGCAGTGTTCGCAGTGCCCCCGCAAGAGGGCGAGGAGGAAGAGGACGAGGACGTCCGCCTCCATCCGGCCGCCTGGCTGTGCCGCGTGCAGCACGCTGGCGATTGGAGCGTCAATGGAAGGGCCCTCACCGGGCTCCTGGACCAAGCCGCGCGCATCGTCGGCCTACCCGCCGGAGGCAAGGCAGCCATCCGGCTCTCGATGCTGGCGCAGTTGCCGGAGGATGCCCCGCTGCGCGGTCTGTTCCTCACTGGCTCGTCGGCCATGGCCCTCAGCGACGAGGAGATAGCAGGCCTCGCCAAGTTCCTGGCCGACGGCGGATTCCTCATCGTGGACAGCGCGGGGGATGAGTTCTACCGGAGCGTCCTGGCGGCCCTACAGAAGGCCCTGCCGCGGGCTCGCATCGAGGATCTGCCGCTGGACCATGCAATCTACCGGGGCCAGGCCATGCCGTACAGCCTCCCCACCGGCTGTCCCACCGCCCAGCGCCTCGGCACGTCGGGCCCGGCCCAGGGCGTCCTGCTGGACGGTCGGTTAGTCGCCTTCATCAGCCGCGGCAACCTCGGCTCCGCGTGGTCCGGGGAACGCACCGCCGACACCGAAGAGGCGTTCCGGATGGGCATCAACCTGCTCTCCTACGCCCTCCAGCGCCAGGCGCCCGACCCGCCGAAGTAGCGGAGGCGCGGAAGGCGAGCGCGGGAGGGCGCGGAGACCCTCCGCCGCTCAACGGCACATGCGCTGCCAGCCTACGCCTCCACCTCAAGCGCGATGTCGATGACGAGGTCCTCGATCTTGATGCCGAGCTCCATCCCCTGTGGCTCATCGGCGTCCGGCGGCGCGGCGGTGGCGTCCTGTCCCTGCTGATTGGGTACGTCCAGGATCTCCGTCAGGTCCAGGTTGACGGTTGCCGAGGCATCCCACCGCAGCGGGGTGCCACGCTCGATGTCGAAGTAGTGCGTGCCGGTCACGTCTTTGGCCATCGCATTCACCGTCAATCGGAGCGGGTCCATCCCACCCGGCAGCGGGCCGAGCATGAACTTGGGCAGTTCCAGGCGCGCGTCCTTCAGGTCGATGGCGCTCGCGGTGGCGATCTTGGCGCACTGGTGGCCGCCAACGGTCTCGAGGGCCTCGAAGGTGTGCCGCGTGACGAAGACGGGGCGCTCCATGCCCTCGGGCACGCCATAGGGCCACACCTGTCGCTCCTCCCAGGTGTCGCCGACCGCCACCGGCCCCGGGGGCATCGGGCCAGTGCTTTGCTCCATGGCGCCCTTGAGATCCGCGTCGGGCATCATCAGGCTGAGCAGAAGCTTTATCTGGGGCGCGCCGACGATCTTGCCGGTCCTGTCCACCTTGACGATGAAGCCCTGGCCGATGAGAGAGAACATGGGATACTCCTTCGCCTGCTCCGGGTCGAGGCTGTCCAGGACGACCTGATCGTTGATCGTCGCCTGCAGGTGGCCGTCCTCGATGGTGACATTCCCCTGCCAGCCCATGAACTGGAACTCAGCTTCCATGGAGCCGAGCCTCCACTCGACCTCGGCCACGCCGCGGTCATCGACGGACTTGGCCTCCTCGATGAGATCGAGCCGGCCGCTTACCCAGAGATCGCTGGGCTGGGCTGGGCCGCCGGGGAAGTCAACGGTGAGGGTCCCGAGGCCGGTGAAGGTGATCTTGGTGACGCACCGCTCCCCGGCAGCGTACTTCACCCGGAGCACGTGCTGGTCTTGTGCGACGGCGGGGGCCATCAGCAGCCCCGCGGCGACGATTATGACGAGAGCCCGGTGCAGACTCATGCGTGCATCATCCTCCTGTTGCGGGCTGGACGGCGGGTCGCGGATAGAACACCAACAGCAGCACCAGCACGATCAGTGCAGAGACGGCGTCCCCGGCATACCACAGGAACGCGACGCCAGCGAGGTGGCCGAACACGGGGCAGAGGATGACCCAGGCGGCCAGGGCGAGCATGACCGCGTGGATGAAGTCGCGGTGGCGCTCCGGGTCCCGGGCCGCCGCGAAGAACATCCACGCCACCCCGAGAAAGACCAGCAGGAGCCCCCGGACCCCGTACCAGAACGGGCTGAATGGCTCCATGCCGGCCAGTCGAGCGGAGAAGTCAACCGTTGCCTGCAGCCACGCCGTGGGCAGGAACACCGCGACGACCTGGAGCAGGCACAGCACCCCCAGGGCATTGAGCAGAATGCGAAGGCCGCGGTGCGTTGGTCTCACCACGTCGTCGTTGGGCATCGTCCCCCACCTTCCGGGTCGGCCAGCCGGACCCCGGATGCCAACGGATCTATGAGCCGCCTCTAGTAGGACGCACCACCGGGGCGAAACGTCACGGGTGCGCCCTCAGAGAGCAGGCACGGATGGCCGCGGGTAGGCGTCGCCCTCGAGCACCGTGCGGGTGCGCCCGTCCAGCATGCCCACCGGTACGGCCAGCCGTGCGCCATCGGCCCAGGAGATGATGAACAGTCCCCGCTCAACTTCCTCGGGCACGGCCCGGACCTCGTTCGGCACGCCGGCTTCCGCCGGGAGCAGCAGCACATACCCGTCGTGGCGCCCGATCGCACGGATGTCTTTGCCCGCGAGCTCCTCGTTCATGGCCCAGGGGTACTCCAGGTCCGGAGCAGCCGTGCTCCAGAAGGGGACCTGCGCGGCCTGATCGGGGGGCACGTAGAGCAGAGCATCGTCCCACCACGACTCGGCGGGCGGGAGCCGGCCCTCATTGTCGCGCGCATACTGCAGGAGGGCTCTCACGACCACGCCCAGGCATTCTCGAGATAGACGGCCGCTCTCCAGGCTCACCAGGGCCTCCTGCACCGACATGCCTCGGGGAATGGTCACGACATCCTCGGACGCCAGGCAGGCCCCGAGCCCCGGGCGGTCCTCGCCCAGGGCCGCAAGCTCCGCATCCGGATCCCCGGCGGCATTGCGGGACGTGTCGGCGGAGACGTACAGGGCCACCATCCAGCGGCGGTCCTCCTCGCGGTCGCGAGGATAGGGATGGCCGGCGATGTTGGCATTGAGCGCGAGCCCGTAGTTCTCGCCCAGGACGTCCGCCACGTACAGGAGGGCCCGGTCGAGGTAGTGGGCTTCCAGGTCGTCCATCCAGCTCTCCGCGGGCGGGAACCGGCCCGTCTCGCGGGCGTAGTCCATCAGGTATCGCGTCACCCGATATAGCATCTCCCGGACGCGCCAGTCGATCTTCTGGACCCTCGCGGCCTGGGCCCGGTGACGTGCCTCCCGAGCCTGCGAAAGCACGAAGGAGGTCTCCTGCTGCGTGGCGGTCAGCAGGCTCTGCTCCAGGTCTATTCGCCAGGCGCCGTCGTCCTGCTGCCGGAGCACGAAGGCGAGTTCCTGAATGGCGGTCGGCGTTGCGGCGACTCGTACAGTGTCGCCCTCGACGGGGCCCTTCGCCACAGCATACGACAGGGGCAGGCCGTGGGGCAGAAGGGCCATCTCGGTGGCTACGGTGCGCAGGCCATGCGACTCTGTCGGCCATTCGCTCATCCGGGCGACCACGACGCCCAGGATTTCGTGCATGTCCTCGTTGAGGTCTGTCAGAGCCAGAGCCGCGTTGAGATCGCCTCGCGCGCAGGCGTCCGTGTAGGCTCGGACGACGGCGGCCGGGTCCGTCAGGTCCATGGCGCGCCCCGTCGCTGCCTTGCTTTCGGCGGCGCCGCCGGGGTCGGGAGCCTGAGCGATCGCGGTGGCCCCCGGAGGCCCGGGCCGCTGGCGGTGGCCAGGCGACGGCGCTGTCGCACGGAGAGTGGTCTCGGCCCCGTCGGCATTGGGTGTCGGGACGACCGGCGCCGGCTCTGCCCGGGCGCCGCGGAGAGGCTGCCCGGCACGCACGGTCGCCGGGCCGGTCGCGGATTCGCCGGAGACGGCCGGCCGTCGCACCGCATGCTGCACGACGGCGGTTGTTGCCAGCGCCGCCGCCGCCAGGCAGACGATCTTGCCCTTGGCGCTCGCGAGCGCCCCGAGCCCGATGGCGGAGCCGCCCACAGCGGCCGGCGCGGAGCCCGATCCGACGCCGACGAGTGCGATCTTGCCGAGCTCGGCCACGAGCGCTGCCGGCGCAGCTTCGCTGGTGTGCGTCGCCAGCAGGCCGGCGAGGCCGCCCGCCGACACAACGAGCCCGGTCTGCTTGAGGCGGCCGCGAAGTCGCTCCACGCCGTCCCTGACTCTCCGCGACACGGACGGCTGCGACAGGCCAAGCTCCTCGGCCACAGCCGTCTGGGGCTTGCCCTCCAGGAAATGGAGCACCAGGGGCTCGCGCAGCTTGTCCGGGAGCCCGTCGATGGCCTGGTCGACCTCGGTCTTGATGTCGTCCCAGGAAGTCTCGGGCGATCCATCCGCCATGGCAGTCGCCGCCTCCCGTTCCGTCTTCCTGCGGGTGCGGTCTCGCCGGCGCGCGGCCATCGAGGTGCGCACAGCCACTCGGTGCAGCCATCCGGCCACGGACGTCCTCACGGATCCGGCGTCGCGCGCCAGGCTGAGGAAGCAGTCCTGCGTGGAATCCTCCGCGTCGGCCCGACTGGCGAGCACACGATAGCAGGCCGCATACACCATGTCCCGGTGCCTCGCCACCAGCTCAGCGAAGGCCTCGGCATCGCGACCATCGGCATACCGCCCTAGCAGCTCCAAGTCTGCATCGTGCATCGGCCCGCCCCCTACGCCTCGTTTCTGGTCCTCCATAACATATAGTGGCGCCCGACCACAAGCCTATTCACGTTTGGTGGCGCGTGAGGCACGACGTGAGGCCGGGGAGCAGGAAGGCTGAGTACAGGGAGGACCTTCGGGCGGCTATCGTGTGGAGTCGGTGGCCAGGAGGTCTTGGCGTCTGGCGAGGGCGCCGAAGATTCCGCCAGTGTGTATGAAGAGCGTGCACTCGTAGTCCGCCAGGCGCCCCTGGCTGAGCTGGTCGGCGAGTCCGAAGAAGGCTTTGCCGCTGTAGACGGGATCGAGGATCATGCCGGTGCGCTCGGCCACGAGACGGATGAGGGCCACCTGCTCGGGCCACACCTCCCCGTAGCCGCCGCCCACGTAGCCGTTGATTATCCTGATGTCCTCATCGCCGACGTGCGCGTCGAGGCCGTAGCGGCGTATGGCGCGGCGGCAGAGGTCCAGGATGATGGGGCGGAAGTGCTCGGCGGTGTCGCACACGTTGACGCCGACGATGTGGGCCCCGATGTCGTGCAGCTTGGCGCCCAACAGCAGCCCGGCGTACGTGCCCCCGGAGCCGACGGCGGTGACGATGCAGTCGATGGGGAGCTGCATGTCGGCGGTCTGGCGGGCGATCTCCTCGAGGGCGTCCACGTAGCCCCACAGCCCGACCTCGTTGGAGCCGCCGGAGGGGATGACGTACGGCCGCCGGCCAGCGGCGGCGAGCTGCTCGGCCACGTCGCGCATCGTCGCCTCGACGTCGGGCCCCGTGTCGCCAGCGACGGTCCGGACATCCGCGCCGACGAGGGCGTCGAGGAAGAGATTCCCGTCCGGGACGGGCGCGGCGGCGCCGCGCAGCACGAGGACGGTGTGGAGTCCCATCTCACGGGCGAACACGGCGGTGGCGCGGGCGTGGTTGGACTGGATGCCGCCGGTGGTGATGAGGGTGTCGCAGCCCTGCGCGAGGGCGTCAGCGACGAGATAGCCGAGCTTGCGCACCTTGTTGCCGGTGAGCAGGCAGCCGGTCTCGTCGTCGCGCTTGATCCACACCTCGCGTCCGCTGAAGACGTCATCGAGCGCATCGTAGTGGGCGATGCGCGTGGGGAGAGTGGCCAAGCAGATCGGTTCGGGCAGCTCGTTGGGAACAGCGGGCTGTGAATAGTGCTTCATCTGTCAGTCCATCACCCCGACCGGCCCGCCTGTTCTTGGAGGAATCGCTGCTTGATCTCCCGCTCCTGGTCCTCGGGCAGGTGGCCCTCCTGCAACAGCCGCGGCGTGATGAAGAGCACGAGGTCGGTGTTCTCGGTGCTCTTGGTCCGGCTGCGGAACAGCGAGCCGATGAGAGGGATATCGCCCAGTATGGGGACCTTGCGACGCTTGATCTCCGTCTGCTCCAGCGTCAGGCCGCCGATAACGATTGTCTCGCCGTCCGCCACGCGCACCGTCGTCTCAATCTGCCGGCTGCTGAGACGGGGCAGGCCGGTTTCGGGGTCGAGGTTGACGATGTTGCTGACCTCCGCCTGGATCTCCGCAGTGATCTCGTTGTTGCCGCCGGTCCAGGGGATCACCCGCAGCCGCACGCCGACCGGGACGGACTGGATGCGCTCCTGCTGCTGGCCGTACTGCAGGAAGTTGACCAGGATGAACCGTTGCGCGCCGATGAATATCTCGGCCCGCTCCCCGTTCACGGCGGCCATCTGCGGCTGGGCCTTGATCTTCGCCTTGCCCTCCTCGATGAGGGCCTTCAGGTTGACCGCCAGCTCGCGGGTCGGCACCGTGACATCCTCATCATAGAAGTCTCCGCCCTTGGCGAAGTCGTCGGGCCCGAGCTCGCGGTAGGAGAGATCGCCCGTCGTCGAATCCGCCGATATGTCGTCCGTCTGGCCGCGATAGCGCCACCGCAATCCCAGGTCCAGGTCCTCGGTGGACGTCATCTCGACGGCCACGACCTCGATCATGATCTGCGGCGGCGCGACGTCGGTCTTGCCAAGATCCGCCCCGATCTTGTCCAGCATCTGTCGGGGCGCCGTCACCACAACGGCGTTCTGCTCGTCGTTGACGTGCACGTAGCTGTAGAGGAACGTGGGCAGGAGCCCGGAGGCGTTCTCCGCCTGGACGTACTGCATCGGGAACGAGCGAGTGCCGCTGCGGTTGTACACGGCGAGGCTATCGGACACCCCACCGCTGATCATGTAGACGTCGCCCACCTTCTCCAGCGCCAGCCCGTACGCGCTGGAGATGGCGCGGATGACGGCATCGACCTCCATCCGGGGAAGGCTCATGCTCACGTACTCAATATACTGGGTGATGTCATCATCTACGGCTATCTCCGCGCCGCTCTGGGCCGCTATCTCGCCGAAGACCTCGAGGATTCCCGCGTTGACCGCCCGGACGCTCAGCAGGCCGTCGGCATACTCGACGTCGCACGCTGCCTCGCCATTCTCCACTCCCCTGGCGACCGCTCCAGTCCGGTTCGTGCGCTCGATGGTGCGGTCGCTGTTGACGGTGATGATGAGCGACTGTTGATCCTGGCTCAGGTCAACGTCGAAGGTGCTCGGCTGAGTGAGCGAGACGATGACCGTGAGGCCAACGCCCTCCTCAGCGCTCTGGGGAACGGAGATCTGTACGTGGCTCACGGGGGTCTCGTTGACGGCAATGAAGGTCTTGTCGATCTTCGACCGGGCATTCTCGAGGCGGACGCCAATCTGCGTAGCCCTGTCGCCGTAGTCGGGGTAGTACCCGCGCTCCCATTCCCAGCGAAGGATGCCATCGGACACGATGGTCACCTGGACGCCGTTGGGCATCGCCTTCGCCTGGATATCGGTGACATTGCAGTATACGATGGCCGTTGCCGGCACCGCGGCAAGGCCCGTTAGTAGGGCCGCCACGAGCACCACGCTCGCGGCGCGGCACGTCCATCGCGGCGGCACGTTCTCCAGGGACAACTTCATCCGTCGAGACTCGTCTCCAAGTCGAGGGGTGAACCCCATACCTGTGACTCCTCAGGGACCTGTGTGGTGAATACACTTCTGTCGACCGCCGGGTCCGCGGCCAGCGTTGCGCCATCCAGAATGCGAATGCCCAGGAACACCGCCAGGTCGCGCTGGCGGACGGCATCCCTGCGCGACCGGAACAGACGGCCGATGAGGGGAATGTCGCCAAGGACGGGCACCTTGCGGCGGCGCTTCTCCCGCTGTTCCAGCGTCATGCCGCCCACGTAGACGGTGTCGCCGTCGCCCACCCACAAGAGGGAGCGCGCCTCTCGGGTCGCGACAAAGGGTACGCCCTCTTTGTCCACGCTCACGATGTTGTTGGCTCGGAAGCGCAGCCAGCAGCGGGCCGTGCCGCCACCACATGCGTAGTAGTATCCCGACAGCCGCACCCCGACCTCGGTCGCGGACAGGAAGATCTCCTGGCGGCGCCCAGTGGATCGGCGCGGGTAGAACTGCCGTTGGCCGCTGAAGATGCGGCCATACCGGCCTCCGCGCGTGGTCACGTGGGCTTCGGCGTACGTCTTCACGAGGCCCCGCTCCTCCAGGGCTGTCAGCGCCGCTCGGATGCGGCGGAGGGGCTGATTGGCGACTCGGAAGGTGATGTCGCCAGTGCCAGACACCGACGTCAGAGACGTGTTGCCGTCGGCGAACTGGAGCTCCAGCTCGGCCACGATGTCGTAGTTGCGGGCCGTGTCGACCACGATGGCCTCCACCCGGAGGAGGTCGGGCG
>JASFTE010000141.1:0-9271 GCA_050114035.1 Armatimonadota bacterium
GATGCGGCCCCCGACGGGTCGCCCCGGGCCCCTGGGCCTGGGTCCCGGGAGCCGGGGGCGGCGGCTCCTCGCCGGCGCTCTCGCCCGGAGCGGCGGCAGGCGGGGCGGCCGTCGGCTCGCGCTCCACGGCGACCTGGTAGTACAGGCCCGCCCGCTCGGGCGGCACGCCGAGCTTCTCCAGACCGGCCGGCGGCGGATACCGAGGGGGGATGTCCTTGATGAAGAAGTTCGGGCGCCCGCCCTCCCCGATCTCGTTCACGGGTGCCAGCGCGAGGCCATACCCGTGCGTATACTGCATGTGCGTGTTGACCCAGGTCTGGCGCTCGGGCTTCAGATTCTGGACGTTCAGTTGGCGGCCAGAGAGCATCACCTGGCGCAGTTCACCGTCGATGATGTAGCGATCGATATCCACGTCGGCGAACTCGTAGTATGTGCGCAGTGAGGCCATACGGTTGGCCGCGGTCTCCAGGGGGCGATCATCCCACAGCCTCAGGTTGTTTATCGTAGCCGGATTGGCGGCGACCTCTTTCGCCGTCAGCGGCGCCGAGGCGTGGTGCGCTTCGGTCACACGCGATAGGCCATAGGCGTCGCGCGTGTGCGCGATGTTGTAGGCAAGGAACCCACGTTCGCGTCCGAGCTCGGAGGGCTTCACGACGATGGCCTGCACGACGGCCGGGGCAGCCCACCTGCCGAGCAGCGCGAACACGATCAACCCGCCGAGGGCCAGCCCGACGGCGCGGACGCTGAGGCGCCGGATGGCGACTATCGCCACCACAGCACAGACAAGCGCGACGACGGCGAGGAACCAGTAGACCGGAATGCGGGCGTACAGATCGGTATAGCCGATGCCGTAGACGGACTCCCCGCTGCCCTGGGAAGTCAGGAGCTTGAAGCGATCCAGCCAGAAGCCGATCCCCCGTATGACGAAGGCGGCCGCGAGCAGCGAGAAGAGGTGCCGCCGCACGTGCGGAGCGAGGTGTACGGTGCCGGGGACGACGCGGAGGCCCTCCTCGTACAGGTACACCAGGGCCGCGAGCACCAGCGCCACAAGCACGCCGTTGAAGATGACGCCGTAGATGTACTCGATGAACGGCAGCCGGAAGACGTAGAAAGCGATCTCCCTGCCGAAGATGGGATCCCGCAGCACAGTGGCGCCGTCGTCGGCCGTGAACGACGTGGCGTTCATGAACTGCAGGAGCGGCAGCGCGCGATGGCTCGCGAGTATCGCGCCAACGACGGCGACGAGGAGCGTGACGATGATGATGGCCTTGTCAATGTGCTGCTCGATGGCCGCGCGCTCGGCGGGCGGCAGGAGGCGTTTGCCGATGAAGGTGATGTCCTCGGACCTGGAACGGCGCGCGATGCGGCAGTTGCTCCAGAGCCACAAGAACAGCACGAGGCCGACGACGAGCAGCAGCACGAGGCGCGCCTTGTAGATGGTGACGAACACGGAGGCGTAGCCAACCTGGGAGATCCAGAGCCACTCGGTGTAGACGTTGAGCGCCTTCCAGACGGAGATCCCGACGAGGACGAGCAGTCCCGCTATCCACAGAGCCTTTGGGGAGCGCACGGTTAGGACTCCTCCGGTCCTTCGAGTTCCACGTTGTCAATGAGCTTCTTGAACTGCTCCACCTCGTCCTCCTCGGCGTCGTCGCTGAGGATGGATGCCTTGTCGAGGACGTCCTCGGACACGAATATCGGGGCGCTGGCCCGGATGGCGAGTGCGATGGCGTCGCTGGGACGCGCATCCACCTCGGTGGTGGTACCGTCTTGGGCCAGAATGACGGTGGCGTAGTATGTGCCGTCTTTGAGGTCAGTGACGACGATGCGGGCGACGTCGTGGCCGAGGTTGGCGATGACAGCGTGGAGCAGATCGTGTGTGAAGGGGCGCTCCATCTTCTCCTCCCGCAGCCCGGCCGCGATGGCGTTTGCCTCGAAGCTGCCGATCCAGATGGGAAGCAGGCGCCGCTCCTGCTTGTCGGCAAGCATGACGACGGGCTTCCCCGTGAAGTCAAGCCCCACGTTCCGAACGAGCATCTCAACCATGAAGTTCTCTCCACTTCAGTGCAGTCCCACGTCTGTCGGGGGATATGGGTCGGCTCAGGACTTGCACATTTGGGCCTACTCAAGCCCCGTGGCGCGGAGCGCAGCCTCGCAACCGCCGAAGCACCGGGGACATCGGCCTGCCGCCATCAAGCCACGACGCCCCCTGCGGCACATGCCGCCGACCCTCGGCGACGGGCTTCCGGCAAGCGCGACGCAGTATACCATTCTGCCTGCGCAAAGACAAGGGTGGGGCTGACGTCGGGTGGGAGCTGGCTAGCGAGTGGCTGAGAGGCGGCGCTGGAGGAAGTCTGTGAGGACCTGCCCCACGGCAGTGCGCGTGTCCACCTGGATGTAGTCGATGTACTTGTCGCGGCATCCCTGTTGGTAGGTGCGGACGAAGGCCGCCAATTCTGCGCGGTAGGAAGCGCGGAGCGTGTCCGCGTCTGCAGCCAACGTCTCCGCGGTCTCCACGTCGCGGAACAGGACCGGGCCGCGGAAGGCGAAGTCGAGCTCGACCGGATCCAGGACGTGGAACACGGCGACGTCGTGCCCGTGGTGCCGGAAGTGGGCGAGGCTTCGCAGCGTTAGCGCGGCGTCCCCGTACAGGTCGGAAAGGATGACGACAATACCGCGGCGCCTGATCTGAGCGGCCAGCGCATGGAGCGTCTCGCTGACGTTGGTCTGGCCCGAGGCCTGGACCTCGTCCAGTTGCTCGAGGAGCGCGCCCAGGTGCGCGCGCGCCGCGGCCGGGGCGACGCGGCTGCGCACACCCTCGTCGAACACGATGAGCCCCGCGGCATCCCCCTGGGAGACGGCCACGTACGCCAGGGCGGCAGCCAGGTAGGAGGCGTACTCCAGCTTGGTGAGTCCGTCCGCGGCCTGTCCCATGGAGGCGCTCGCATCCAGCAGCAGGTGCACGTGGAGATTGGTGTCGGCGTCGTATTGCTTGAGGAACAAGCGGTCCGTTCGGCCGAAGACCTTCCAGTTGATATGTCGCGTCTCGTCGCCCGGGGAGTACTCGCGATGATCGGCGAATTCGGCGCTGGCGCCCCGGAAGCGGCTCCGGTGCTGGCCGGAGAACAGACCGTCCACGATGGTGCGGGCGCGGAGCTCCATGCTCTCGAGTTGGGCCAAGCCGGTGGGGTCGAGTCGGTCGGTCGGGGCCATGGGGACCAGGGGCGGCGCGGCGCCCTTCGGCGGCGCTCAGGGCAGGCTCCGGCTCTGCCTTACAGTGACGGTTGGATGCGGCCGAAGCGGCGGTCTCGCTGGGCGTAGGCGCGTAGGGCCTCGAACAGATGGCGCTTCTGAAAGTCGGGCCAGAAGATCCGTAGGACGCAGAGCTCGGCGTAGGCCACCTGCCAGATGAGGAAGTTGCTGATGCGCATGTCGCCGCCCGTGCGGATGACAAGGTCAGGGTCAGGCAGATCGGGAGCGTAGAGCTCAGCGCGAATGGCGTCCTCATCGATGCCCGCCGGGTCCAGCTTCCCCTCGGCAGCGCGGGCGGCGAGCGCCCGGCACGCATCCACCAGCTCCGTGCGTCCGCCGTAGTTGACGGCCACGTTCAGCACCAGGCCGGTGTTGCTCGCCGTCCGCTCGGTGCTGCTCCGGATGGCCTCCTGCAAGCTGCGCGGGAGCTCCTGCAGTCGTCCGGAGGCCATGAAGCGGACCTGCTGGGCATCGAGCTCGTCAATCTCCTCCTTCAGGCTCGTCTCGATGAGCTGCATAAGCGCCTGGACCTCCGAATCAGGCCGCGACCAGTTCTCCGCCGAGAAGGAGTAGATGGTAAGCACCTGGATGCCGGCCTCCCCGCAGCCATCCACCAGTCGCCTGGTGGCGTTGCGGCCGGCCAGGTGCCCTTGCTCGCGCGGGAGGTCGTGCTCCTGCGCCCACCGGCCATTGCCGTCCATGATGACGGCGATGTGCCGGGGGAGTCGATCCAGAGCCTTGACAGCCTCGCGAGCTTCGTCCTCGGTCATTGGGCCAAGCGTGATGTGGTCTGCAGGACCAGTGTGCGCGGCAATGGGCCGAAGGTCTGCTCCACCCATCTGGACGACGGCCGGCGCACCAGGCGAAACAGGTGCGTCCGGCAGCGGCAGTCCGAGGAGCCGAAGCCCGGCACCAACCCCTCCGCGGCGCCCTTCGCGGCGGCGAGGCGCGCCAGACGACACTCGGCGTCCCGGCGCCAGCGGAACGTGGCCACGGCCACCGGGCGCGCATGCCGGAGCAGGTAGTCAATGTGCCAGCGAAGCGGCTTCCTGCGGCGCCAATGCCGTGCGACGCGGCTCCGAAGCCCCACCTTCGCGCTGCCGATGTAGACGTAGAAGCCCCGGGGAAAGAGCTGCGGTCCCAGGGCGCCGATGATGACGCGCCGCCCGCCCGGGGCGCGGATCAGGAGCGCGTAGACACCGCTGTTGCGCCTCACGTGGCCCCCGCCTCTTCGTACTCGGCGAAGGCGATGGTGAGCACGATGCCGCCATCCGACCCCATGGACTGGCGGATCACTCGCGGCTCGCCACGGCCCGCACCGACTCGCGGCGGGGCAGTAGTCACCACCCGGCGCACGGACAGGCCCGCCTGCTCAAGCACCGCCGTCGCCTCGTCGGTAGGATAGGCCAGGACGTTGGGGACTTCGCCTTGGTCCCTGGGCGGCGGCAGCGCCTACACCTCCATGATCTCCTCGGCCTTCTGCTCCGCTGCTTCGTCCAGCCTCTCGATGTAGGTGTCGGTCAACTCCTGGATCTCATCCTGGCCGATGTGGACCTCGTCCTCCGAGAGGTGCTCTGCCTTCTCCATGCGCTTGATCTTCTCGTTGGCATCGCGGCGCACGTTCCGCACCGCGACGCGCCCATCCTCGGCGACAGTCTGCACCTGCTTGGCGAGTTCCTTGCGCCGCTCCTCGGTGAGCGGGGGCACGGGCAGGCGGATGATGCTGCCCTCGACCACCGGCGTCAGACCGATCTCGGATGTGGAGATGGCCCGCTCGATGGCCGGGACGTTCTTCCGATCCCACGGGCTGACGACCATCAGCCGGGGCTCGGGGACGCTGATGGTGGCAAGCTGGTTCACGGGCATCTTGCTGTCGTACGCGTCCACGAGTACCTTGTCCAGGAGCGCGGGCGTCACCCGGCCGCTGCGGATGCCGGCGAACTCCCGCTGCGTCGCCTCCACGGCGCCCTTCATGCGCTCTTCGGCTTCGGCGATGACCTTGTCCATCGTGTCGGCCTCCTTCCGTTGGCAGCAGCAACGCACGGATCGGCCAGGGAGCCATGCCACACATGGGGCGGCTAGCTGACGACGGTGCCGATGCGCTCTCCCCGGACGGCTCGGCAGATGTTCCCCGGCGTCGTGTAGTTGAAAACTATGATGGGAAGATCGTGTTCCATGGCCAGGGAGAGGGCGGTCGTGTCCATTACGCCGAGCTGGCGCTGAATGGCGTCGATGTACGTTACCTGAGGCAGGAGCACAGCCCCGGCGTCGGCGTTGGGATCGCGATCGTAGACGCCGTCCACGTCAGTGGCCTTGAACAGAGCCTCGGCGTGGATCTCGATGGCCCGCAGGACGGCCGCCGTGTCGGTGGTGAAGAACGGGTGGCCGCTGCCGGCGGCCATGATGACCACCCGCCCCTTCTCCAGGTGGCGGATGGCGCGGCGCCGGATGAAGGGCTCGGCCACTTCACGCATCTCGATGGCCGTCTGCACCCGGGTGTCGCACTCCGCGCGCTCGAGGGCGTCCTGCAGCGCGAGGGCGTTGATGACGGTGGCGACCATGCCCATGTGATCCGCCGTCGCCTGCTCCATGTGGGGAGCCATGCGGCCGCGCCAAATGTTTCTCGGCCGGCCTCGACGACATCTTTGATGTCGCTTGCGAGCCGATCAACGGCCGGGGGGTCAATGCCAAAGGCGCCGGCCCGGTTGAAGGCGGCCCCGCTCAGCTTCAGCAGCACTCGCTTCCAGTCGGCGCCCTGGTGATTCTCGCGGTCAGAGGCCACGCTCAGGACTCCTGGCCGACGGCATAGCGGCTGAACCGCCTGATGACGATCTTCTCCTGCACCTTTGCAGACAGCTCGTTGAGCATGTCCTGCACCGTGGTCTTGCGCTTCTCGTCGCGGAAGAATGGCTGCTCCAGGAGGCACGTCTCCTGGTGGAACTTGCGCAGCCGCCCCTCGACCATCTTCTCCACGATGTGCTCGGGCTTGCCCTCCTTGAGGGCCTGCTCGCGCAGGATCTCGCGCTCTCCCTCCAGGGCCTCCTCGGGCACGCCATCGCTGTCCACGTACTCGGGCTTCGCGGCAGCCACGTGCATGGCGAGCTCGCGGGCGAACTGCTGCAGATCATCGCTGTTGGCGACGAAGTCCGTCTCACAGTTCACCTCCACCATGGCGCCGATACGACTATCGTGGTGCACATAGGTGGCGATGGTGCCCTCAGTGGCGGCCTTCGCGTCCCGCTTTCTGGCCACCTCAATGCCGCGCTCCCGGAGCAGACGTGCGGCCGCAGCCATGTCGCCCCCGGCGTCGCCAAGGGCGCGTTTGCAGTCCATGATAGGAGCCCCGGTCTTTGTGCGGAGCTCCTTGACTTGTGCCGCCGAGATCTCCATTCAGCTATGCCTCCTGCGTGCGCGGAGCGATCCGAATCGTCCGAGTCCTGGCCGCATGTCAGCGTCGTCGCGAACGGTTTGTGGGGGTGCCAATGGGCCCGCGCGCGTAAGATTAGCACAGGGTAAGGGGGGCGTCAAGAAAGACAACGGCAGCCCATGCGCATCCGCGCTGGGCTGCCGGAGTGTGTCTGAGCCCGTATGAGGCCGGAGCCAGAGAGCCGTCTGGCGATTGTGCCTACTCCCGCGAGAGGCAGGCCGGCCAGGTTACCCTCCGGAAGACGGCTTCCGCCGCCGCGGCTGCTGCTGCTCGCTGAGGTCGAAATCGTACCGCTGGACGCCGTCCTCTTCGCTCCCCGCGACGACGGAGGGCCCGCCCGCAGCGGCCACGACTGCGTCCGGCGCTGCCTCGGTGGCCTCGGCGGCGGCGGCTTCGGCGGCCGACGCCTCGGCTTCGACGCGCGCGCGCTCCTCCTCCATAAGCCGTTTCTCCCGCTCCTCGAGGCCCTCAACGGCCGCGTCGGCCATCTTCGTGCTCATGAGGCGAATGGCTCGGATGGCGTCGTCGTTGCCCGGGATCGGGTACTCAACCTGGTCCGGGTCGCAGTTGGTGTCCAGGATGGCGACGACGGGGACGCCCAGCTTGTTGCACTCCGCCACGGCGATGTGCTCCTTCTTCAGATCCACGATGAAGGCCGCGCCGGGGAGCTTCGCCATGTTCTGGATGCCGCCGAGGTTCCTCTCGAGCTTCGTTCGCTGCTCCCGGAGCCGGGCGGCTTCCTTCTTCGGGAGGATGTCGAGGGCGCCGGCCTCGTCGGCCTCCTGGAGTTCCTTGAGGCGTCGGATGCGCTGCTGCATCGTCGTCCAGTTGGTGAGCATGCCGCCGAGCCAGCGCTGATTGACGAAGAACTGGCCACAGCGCGTGGCGGCCTGCTCGATGGACTCCTGCGCCTGGCGCTTCGTGCCCACGAAGAGGATGGACTCGCCGCTGGCGACGGTCTCCCGAACGAACTCGTAAGATTTGTCGAGATTGCGCAGGGTCTGGTGCAGATCGAGGATGTAGATGCCGTTACGCTGGCCATAGATGTAGCGCTTCATCTTCGGATTCCAGCGCCGTGTCTGATGGCCGAAGTGCACTCCTGCCTCCAGAAGCTGCTTCATGGTGACAAGTGCCACGTCACGCACCTCCGATGACGGCTAGCGACCTGTCTGGGACACACGACGGGGTCGCACGCCCGGCGTCTTTGCCTGCCGCGCTCCAGTGTGCCTTCGGCGGCGCGACACCCGGTGAAGACGCCCGACGTTAGTGAATCAGGATGGCCGCCCCCGCCCGGGAGGGGGCAGAGACGACTTCGGGGGGCCATTGCCCACCCTCGGCAGTAACAATAGCACAGGGGGTAGGGAGCGTCAAGCGTCCCGTGAGCACCCCTATTGTCCTCAGAGCGACGGCGGTGTCCGGTGGCCCCGAATGCGTACAACGCGGTGTTCGTACTACGGCGGAAGTCTGCCGGCACCGGCCGTGGCCCGCAAGCACGGGCAACGAGGTGCGCCGGGGAGGAGCCCGGGACGCTGGGAGTGAATCCTGGAGGCAGAGACGGGGGAAGAGACACTATGCGCTACGTACTGCTGTGCGCCGCACTGGCCGCCGTGACGCAGATTGGGCAGCTCGAGGACGAGTGGGGCGAGGCCGAGGACGAGCAGACGCAGCCGACGACGTCCCCCTACAGCGTCATCGGGACGCGCCACATCGATACGCTGCCGAAGACGGAGTATCCGCGCGCGGCGCATGAGCGGCTGTGGGCCGAGCCCGAGCTGGAAGGGGACGAGTACCGGCTGGCGCTGCACCTGAAGGACGCGTTCCGCGCCGGGCAGCGGGCGCTCCAGAGGCTGTGCATCGTGGAGGTCCAGGGACCGGTGCAGCATCCCGGGCGGCTCATCCTCGCCCTGGCGGATGCGGCAGAGACCGAGGTATGGCGAGAGAGCGTCGAGTGGGTGAGCTTCAACCCGCGCATGCGGGCGTACTGGCTGCCGGTGCTTGGCGAGGTGGGAAGACTGGCCCTCCGCGATGCCGACGGCGACGAGGAGTCCGGGCACGCCGCGGCGCTCGGCGATGGCGCCCCGGAGGCGCTCTTTGAGGTCGTGGTCCCGGACGAGCCATTGGCAGTGGACGAGGGGTACGCGCTGCTGCCGGCGTGGGAGAGCCTGGTGCGGCCCGGAGGGAGCCTGCGCGTGCGAGTGGCGCTGCCGGCGGACGCCGAGGGACGGCTCATAGTCACGGGGCGACTGGCGGGCCGCGATGTCCTGCGCGAGGCGGTGACGGTGGCGAGGGAGCGGCACGCCTTCGAGTGGCCCATGGACGTCGGCGGCCGAGGGCCCGGACATTACGAGTTGGCCCTGCGGGCGGTGCTGGACGGGCGAATCACCGCGACAAGGAAGCACGGCGTACGCGTCGTGGCCGGCGCGAGCGCGCCGCGGCGATTCGGCGCACGGTATCGCTCGCTGCGGCACACGGCGCCGGTGCATATCAACTACGCCGAGACGATGCCGTGGGACGTGGTGTGGCAGGGAAAGAAGAAGCGCGATGTGGTCGTCGATTTCCCGGGCCAGCCGCATCGCTTCGTCCTCTGGCGTG
>JASFTE010000142.1:0-9263 GCA_050114035.1 Armatimonadota bacterium
TAGGCTTTGCAGACATTGCGCCATTGCCCCCACACAGCGACGTGAAGCCACGCAGCCACACGCGAGCGAGCGATGGCCGCGCTCGGCTGATACTTCAGACGCGGGCGCGCGGAGGGTTGTTCCGTGGCGGGCGGGAATCCACGGCACACGTCAGCCAGACACGCGGTCGGAACGGAGCCGCTCATGATCATTGACATCCACGTGCATCCGCCGCACGGCGACAGCAGTGAGGCCGCACTGGATCACATGGCCGAGCTGGCGGCACGGGTGGGCATCACGCACATCTGCCTTCAGGGACGCGTGAGCGAATTCGGGCCGAATCCGGATCCCGAGGGGATCACCACGATCAACAATGGCTCGGTGGATCTGGTCAACATGCGGCCGGAGGTGTACAGCGGCTTCTGCTACCTCAGCCCCGCGCACGACGTGGAGTTCATTCAGGATGAGCTGACGCGGACGGTGGCCGAGGGTCCGCTGCTGGGCATCAAGCTGTGGCACGCGGTGAATTGCCGCGACGCGCGGCTCGACCCCATCATGGAGCGCGCGGCGGAGCTCGATGTGCCGATCCTGCATCACGCCTGGTACAAGAGCACGGGCCAGAATCCGAACGAGTCCACGCCGGCGGACGTCGCCGATCTCGGGCGGCGCTTCCCCGAGGTGACGATCATCATGGCCCACCTGAGCGGCTCCGGCTGCCGGGGCGTGGCCGACATCAAGCCGTACCCGAACGTCAGCGTGGACACCTGCGGCTCGCAGCCCGAGCACGGGTTCGTGGAGTACGCCGTGGCGCAGCTCGGCGCCGGGCGGGTGGTGTTCGGCTCGGATGCGCCGGGCAGAGACTTCAGTTGCCAACTGGGGCGGGTGCTGGCGGCAGACATCACGGAGGAGCAGCGCCGGGCCATACTCGCCGACAACGGCGCCCGACTGCTCGGGCTGGAGGCGGCCGAATGATCGCTGACACGAACACCTGGGTGGGGCAGTGGCCGTTCCAGCGGCTCGTGCGGTCAACGCCCGCGGAGCTGGCCGAGCACCTAACAGAGGAGGGGATTGACCGGGCATGGACGGCGGCGGCGGACGCGATCCTGTACCAGGACCCGCAGCTCGGCAATGCCGACTGGCTCGCGGCGATGGCCGGCCACGAGACGCTGGCGCCCGTGGCCGTCATCAACCCGAGCCTGCGGAACTGGCGCGACTCGCTGGCGCAGTGCGCGGAGCAGTGGGGAGCGCGCGTGGTCAAGCTCGTGCCGAGCTATCACCGGCTGGACCTTGAGTCGGGCGACGTGGACGAGTGCATTGAGCAGGCCGTGGGCAGGGGACTGGGCGTGTCGATCCAGCATCGCATGGAGGACGAGCGGCGGCACCATCTCTTGATGAAAGTGCCCGCGCCGCCGACCGATGCCATCGTCGCCCTCGCCGGGCGGCACCCGGAGACGAAGCTCCACGTGGCCTGCGCGTACAGGCCCGAGGCCCTCCGGATGCTCGATGCCGAGAATCTCATCTTCGAGATATCGAGCCTCGAGTACATGGACACGCTGGCCAGTATGACGGAGAAGATCCCCGTCGAGCGGCTGTGCTTCGGCAGCCACACGCCGTTCTACCTCACCCGCTCCGCCGTGTTGAAGGTGCAGGCCTCCGCGCTGCCCAAGGAGACCCTCGACCAGATCACAGCCGACCCGCTTCTCTGACGCCGTTGTGCTCTGGCAAAGGAGGCAAACGCATGTGGTCCCACATTCTGCTTGGCGCCGCAGTGGTTGGCCCGTTCTCGGGCGTTGACGTGGACCGGCTGACGGACACCCCGATGCTGACTCAGGAGGCCGCGTTCCGTGCCGAGGGCGCCGACCTTGCAGCGCTGGGGACGGGAATGAAGGCGGAGACGCGGGACGGCGAGCAAGTAGTCGTTACGCAGGACGGCTTCGCCATCGAGTTCGAGGCCGAGATCGGCCCCGGCACGTATCGCGTCTCGGCGGAGGCGAATGCGCCCAGCAACGGCACCGACTCCTACTGGGTGCTCGTGGACGGTGAGCAGGTGCAGGCTCCCCTCACCATTCCCATCAACACGATGGGCGAGCGCTCCATCGGCATCCGGGTGGAGGCGCCGGGCAGGCACACGCTGCGCCTCATCCTGCGGGAGGGGCCCGGCAGCATTCTCAAGGCGGTCCAGCTCTCGCGCATGGCGAACAGGATCCCGCAGCCGCCGATGCGGGCGGAGCTGGCGGGGAGGCACCCGCGGATCTTCTTCACGGCCGACGATCTCGACGCCCTGCGTGCGCGGGTGCGAGACGAGCGGGTGCGGCAGTTCTACAAGCCACCGGGGCCGTTGACCAGGAAGCCCCCGGCGTTTCGGGAGGGCCAGCGCAATGGCGGCCCGTATCGCGGCCTTGGCAACTACGCATTCGCCTACCTGCTCAAGCCCGATCCTGCGATGCTGGAGGGCATCATCCCGTGGCTGGAGATGGCCACGACGTACCCGCACGTGGGCGTGGACCTGGACGCGGAGTACTTCATGGAGGGTCTCGCGCTCACGTATGACTGGCTGTACAACGAGATTCCCCAGGATCTCCGCGCCCGGGTCCGTGACACTCTCGCCCGGCAGTGCCGGACGGTGTACGAGGCCTCCGTGGCCGGTCGGACGGGCGGCGGGCTGTCCTTCCAGCAGAATCACTACTGGTTCGCGCATCTGTCGATGGCGCTCTCGGCGGCCGCGATTCACGGCGAGGTCCGGGACGCCGAGCAATGGCTGGCGTGGGCGTGGGACCGCTACGAGCGTATCGCCCTGAGCTTCAGCCCGGACGGCGCCTTCCACGAGGGTCCGGCGTACTGGGACTACTCGATGCCGACGCTGTATCTGTATACGGACCTGTACGAGTGGTGCACCGGGCTGCGCATCCCCGCGGGCGACGACGGGCTGGCGGGGCAGGCCGAGTTCCGCTCGCACCACGTATACCCGGGGTTGGCGCACTCGGCGGCGCTCGAGGACAGCAAGGTGTCCATCGGCCGCCCGCCGACCAGGCTGCTGCTCTGGGAGGCGAAGCGGTTCAAGGATCCGGTCGCGATGGGGATCGCCGATCTCCTCAACCGCGGCCCGAGCTCCGATCGGTTCAATCTGCTGTGGCTGGATGAGACCCTCCGGAGCCGCGAGCCGCGGGAGGCGGTGCCGCTGGCGCGATACTACCCGGATGTGGAGACCGTCTTCGCCCGCACCGCGCCGGACGATGACGCGACGTACGTGGCCTTCGTGAGCCGGCCCTTGGGCGGGCACAAGTGGGCCGAGCTGTGCAGCCGGTTCGGTCTCGGCGGCACGGGGCACAACCACCCGGAGCAGAATCACTTCATCCTCTTCGGCCGCGGGGAGGTGCTCGCGGGCGACCAGGGGTACACGTACGAGAAGCTGACGCGCAACCACAACACGGTGCTGGTGGACGGCAAGGGGCAATACGGCGACGGGCAGATGTGGCCCGGGCCGACGCCGGGGCGGTCGCGGATCACGGACTTCGTGACAGAGGGCGACGTCACGATGATGATGGGGGATGCCGCATCGGCGTACCCGGAGGAACTGGGGCTGACGCGCTTCGAGCGCACGCTCGTGCTCGCCGGGCGGGATGTGGTGGTGGTGTGCGACCGGCTGGCCGCGGATCAGCCGCGGACCTTCAGTTGGCTGCTGCATCACTGGGGCGAGGTGGCGGAGAGCGACAGGGGCTGGACGATCGTGCGGGGGGACGCTCAGCTTGGCGTCGTGCCCGTTCTGCCGGCGGATATCGAGGGCGAGACGAGCACGTACCGGCCGCAGTTCGTGCACCCGACGCGGGACCACACGCCGGAAGAGGCGGACGTGAATCTGCTGGAGCTGAGGGCCGGGCCGACGACGGCCGCGACCTTCCTGGTGCCGCTGCTCGTCGGCGATGCCGGCGGCGCCGTGCCGGAGGTCCAGAACGTCTCGACGGACACCTGCGATGCCATCCGGGTCGGAGACACGGTGGTGGCGTTCAATGGCGGCCAGGCGAAGATGACCGTCCAGCTTCCGTGGGGTGAGACGCTCGAGACGGAGGCCAAGGCGGCCGTGGCGCGGGTGAAGGGTGATGCGCAGCAGATCGTCACGGTGCCATCGGAGCAGTGAGGCCGCCGGCCCGACAGTAGGTCAGGCGCGGTCGTGTCATATGACGACACACGGCTTGGCGAGCAAGCCGTGCCACACTGGGGGCGGGTGCTACGCCCCCAGCTCGCGTGCAAGGAAGACGGTGAGGACCTTGCAGACCGTCACCAGGCTCTCGATCTCCACGTGCTCGTCGGGGGAGTGGGCGCAGCCAGTCTTGCCGGGGCCGAAGAGGATGGTGGGCATCCGGGCGTGGTGGGCGTAATAGCAGGCGTCGCTCCACCCGATCATGTGGTTGAAGGTGGGCGCGGCGCCGGTGATGTCGCTCCAGACCTGCCCGAGTCGGGCGACGGCCGGAGCGTTTTCCGGCACGGCGAAGGGGACGAGGTCCTTCACCCACTCGACCTGTGAGGCATGCTCGCGCAGCCACTCGTCGCTCTGGTCTGCAGCCGCGACGGACTGCTCGAAGGCCGAGCGGATGAGTCCACCGCCGAAGGGTTGACCCGATCGCTCGGCCTCCATGGCCTCGTCGTAGTGGTACACCATGTTGAGCGACATGGAGCCCTTGCCCGGCACGACGGCCGGGTGGACGCCGGACTGAAAGACGCCGATGTTCAGCCGACAGTCGGGCCGCGCACGGAGGCGCTCGGCGCCGAAGTCGTCGATGGCCTGCTTGACGATGAGCGCCTTCTCGAGCGCCGACACGCCCGTCCCGTAGGCCGCGTGCCCCTCCTGGCCGGTGACGAGCACATCCGCCGTCAGGCAGCCGTAGCAGCCGACGGTGAGCGCGCTGTCGTTGCCGTCCAGGAAGATGGCCGTGTCGCCCACGTAACCGGCGTCCACGCAGGCGATCGTGCCGGCGCCGCTGCCGTTGCACTCCTCGTCCACGACGCTCTGGAAGATCACCTTGCCCTTGAGGTCAACGTCGAGCTCGGAGAGCGCCTCCAGGGCGCAGAGCCCGACCGTGAGGCCGCCCTTGCAGTCCGACGGGCCCCGTCCCCAGATCTGGTCGCCCCGGAGCTCGGCGGCGAAGGGATCGCAGGACATGTCGGCGGCGCCGACGGTGTCCATGTGGCCATTGATGACGATGGTCGGGCCGCCATCTCCGTACTCGAGCTCGCCCACGAGATTGGGCCGGTCGGTGAAGTCGCGTCCCTTCGGGCCGATGACCTTCATCCGATCGTAGATGTCGTCGGGCGGCTGGAACAGATGCGTGCGCGCGCCGAGGGCATCGAGCCGGGGCTGTAAGTACTCCTGCCCGGCCTTCTCGCCGGCGGCCCGCGGGTCGCCGCTGTACGGGTTGACCGTGTTGATCTGCACGAGCTCGCGGCACGTCTCCACGATTCGCGGTCGCATTGACTCCACGTGCTCAAGGATCGTCGCTTCCATCCGTCATCTCTCCTCGGTATAGGCTCCGTGCCTTCGACTCGCAGACACCAGCGGCCGTCGGTGGGAGTGTTATCGTGCCGCCGGAGCACGTACGCGGCCTGTTCGCTGCGCAGGAGGAGCGTGCCTCCCGGTCGAAGTGGCCAGCCAGGGGATTCGCAATGGCCAGGGAGTTCGGCGACCTCGAGCTGGGGTATCTGAAGCGCGTCCTGGACAGCGGCGTGCTCGGCTGGGCCGAGGGGCATCTGGTCACGGAGTTCGAGGACGCCTTCAAGGAGGTCGTCGGCGCCCGGCACGCCATCGCGCGCAACTCGGCGATGACCGGCCTCGTGGACGCCGTGATGCTGGCCGGGGCGGGCGTGGCGGACGAGGTCATCTGCGACCCGCTGGTGCAGTTCGGCGGCATCGCGGCGCTGGCGAACAACTCGGTCCCCGTCTTCGCGGATGTTCGTACCGACACGTACCTGCTGGATCCCGAGAGCGTGCGCGCGGCCATCACCCCGCGCACGAAGGCCATCATCGTCACCAACCTCTGGGGCCTGTGCGCCGAGCTGGACGCGCTCCGGCAGATCGCCGACGCAACCGATGTGATCCTCATCGAGGACTGCGCGCACACGATGTACGCGCACTACCGGGAGAAGCACGCGGGCACGTGGGGGCACATCGGCGTGTTCAGCTTCCAGCAGGGCAAGCACCTGCCCACGGGCGATGGCTCCATGCTGGTCACTGACTCGGACGAGATCGGCCCGCGGCTGCGCGACCTGCAGTACTGGGGCGAGTCGCCGCAGACGCTCATGCTCAACCATCGCATGAACGAGATGACGGCCGCCGTCGGCCTCGGTCAACTGCAGCGGGTGCGCGGGTACGTGGAGGAGTACACGGCGAATCTGGCCCGGTGGATCGAAGAGGTCGAGCGCGTGCCGTGGCTGCGGAACCGCCGGGTGCCCGAGGACTGTGTCCAGGCGGGGTATCAGTTCGCCTGCACCTTCGAGCCCGAGCTGGCCGCCGTCGGACACGATCGGTTCAAGGCCATCTGCAAGGAGGCGGGTGCGCCGCTCGGGTTCGGGTTCACGGAGCGGCCGGCCTACCTGTACGAGTTCTTCCAGGTCCCGTGGGCCTACGGCAATCGCGGCTGCCCGACGAAGTGTCCGTGGTATGCTGAGAGGACGGACTACGGGTATCGCGAGGGTCTCTGCCCCATCGCCGAGGAGCTGCTGCCGCGCCTCGTCACGGCGGGTGTGATGGGCGTGACGCACGAGGAGATGGGGGACCGCATCGCGCGCTTCCGGGAGGCCGTGCGACGCGCGGATGAGGGATAGCCTTCCGGGCATACGGAGGCATTGTGAGATGGCCACGACCGTGCCGCTGCGCACAGCCTACATCTACGATCCCGCGGATCATGCCGCTGCGAACGCTCAGGGGCAGAACTACTGGTACGTGTACATTCGCGAGCTCATGGAGCGGCTTGGGGTGCACGCGGACGCACTGCCTCCAGACGCCCTCGGCGACGCGGCCATGCTGTCACAATACGGGACGCTCTTCGTCGGCCCCCGGGATGTGGTCCTGTTGCCCCGGCGTGTTGGCACTGCAGTCGAGGGCTGGGTGGCCGGCGGGCGCACCCTCATCGGCTTCGCGCCAGACGGACTCGACGGGCCCTTCGGCGTGACATCCCCCGAGCCCATCGGGCAGCCCGAGGGCGACTTCAGCGTGTCGGGCTACGCTGAGCTGCAGAAGACGCCGCTGACGGCGCCATTCCTGGCCGATCCGTATCTGGAGCGGCGCTTGGTGATCATGTCCCCCCTGCGCGCCGTCGCCGCCGGTGAGGCGGAGGAGCTCGGACGACTCGTCGGGCCCGACGGCGCCGACACCGGCCTCGCGGCGATCACCCACCGGCAAGTCGGCGACGGGCACGCGTTCTACTTCGCTTTCAGCGTGCCGCAGACGCTCTGGGTCATGCAGCAGGGGCGTCCCGTGGACGAGGACTACGACGGCGACGGGTATTGGCGCATGGCCGACGCCATGACGCTCCGCTCCGAGAACCTGGAGGTAGCCCACGCCGATGCGCTCCTCTTCCTGGTGGAGCGCATGCTCGCCGAGCTCCCGCTGCCCGCGTTCTCCCGCGTGCCCCCGGTCGAGGGGCGGGTGGCGCAGGCTGCCTTCTACTGGGGCGGGGACGACGAGGCCGTTCCCGAGGCGCAGGTGTGGGCCTCAGACTGGATGTGCGAGCGCGGGCTGCCGTACCACGTCAACATCATGCCCAAGGAGGGCGAGTTCGCCCTGAGCGCCGATGAGTTCCGGCACATCCGATCCAACGGGCACGAGCCGTCGCTGCACTTCAACTTCATGGACGGGTTCGAGCACCCGGGGGGCTTCCGCGAGGGCGACGTCGATGAGCAAGTGCGGCTGTACCGGGAGGCCTTCGGCGAGACGCCCACCTGTACCGTCAACCATTGGTGCCGCTGGACCGGCTGGGTCGAGCCGGCACGGTGGATGCTCGCCTCCGGCGTCCGGGCCGACAACAGCCGCAGCCAGCGCCCGTCGCCGCCGCTGAACCCCGCCGGCCTCATTGGGTTTGGCTTCGGTACGGCCTTCCCCTACTGGACGTACAGCGATCACACCGGCCGGAACCGTCGTCTCGAGTTCCTCAATGAGCCCATCGTCGCCTATGAGCTCGGCTACAAGGCGGGCACGGACGAGCGGGACTGGGAGACGGTGCACCGGGCCGTGGATATGGCTCTTGCTCATCGCCTCACGATGAACATGTTCTATCATCCGCCCAATGTCGCTCGCCACGCGACGTGCCGCGACGCCATCGAGGAGATACTCGGGTACCTGGGGGGCAGGGACGTGCCCGTGCGGCACATGGCCAACGATGAGCTGTACCGGTGGTGGCGCCGCCGTGGGGCGAGCCGCTTGACGATGCAGGAGGACACGCGGACGGAACGGCTCATCTTCGACTGCGAGGTCGCGACCCACGACGGCATCGCGGTCACCGTCCCGCTGCCGAGGGGAGAGCAGCCCGATGCGCTTCTCAACGGCGCGGCCACGGCCTGTGAGCACCAGGAGCTGTGGGGGCGACAGAGCGTGAGCATCGTCGTGCCCCGAGGCACGCACACCGTCGAAATCCGCGGCGAGCTATAGAGCCGCGGCGCCAGCCAGCGAGGACGAGGTGTCCACTATGTCTCCGCGACCCGACGACCTTGACTTCGAGATCGAGGAGCTCACACCCACGCGCCAGGCCATCGCCGAGCGCGTGAGCCAGGCCAACCGCGAGATGCCCGTGTTCCTCATGCACGCCGTTGCCGACGCCTCATGCCTGGTGGCGGCGCGGGATGCGCTGAAGGCCGCTGCCAAGGCCCGGATCAGCGACCCGCCGCCGCGCGTGCCCACGTACAACGACCTGCTCATCAAGGTGGTCGCCACGGCGCTGCGGCATCACCCCCGCTTCAACGCCTGGTACACTGAGGAGGAGGGGCTGAAGCTCGTCAAGCAGATCAACGTCGGCTTCGCCGTGGCCACCGACGGCGGCGTGCTCATGCCCACCATCGCGGACGCGGACACGAAGGGCCTGGACGAGATCGCGGCCGAGACGGCAGAGATGGTGGACATGGCCCGGAAGGGCCGCCTGCGTGCCAGCCTCCAGATGGGCGCGACCTTCAGCATCTCGAACGTCGGCCCGATGGACATCGCCGCGTTCAACGCCATCATCAGCCCCCCGCAGACGGGCATCCTGGCCGTCGGGTCGCTCATGGAGCGGCCGCTCGTCGTCAACGGCGCCATCGAGGCG
>JASFTE010000143.1:0-9252 GCA_050114035.1 Armatimonadota bacterium
ACCGTCGGATCGGGCGCCGCTCCTACCCGACCCGACGTAACGCCGAGCAGCAGTGCCGCCCCTCCCAGCCTGAAGACGCGACCAACCGCCGTGCCCCTTCCGGTCACGAGCAATCCCTCCTGCGCCGCTCCTGGACCTCGCCCGGGCGCAGCTCTTCTGTAGACTCTGACGACCGAGTCGCGCATAATGTTTCGCCCGTCCATTCGTGCATTCCGTCCGACTCATCTTGACACGCCGCAACTGCGGTGGCTACAATCCGCGCGAACCTGGACAGGGAGCTGTATGGCCATGGAGGCCTGGATCGTACCGCTCGTGCAACAACTCGGCCTGGGCGGCATCACCGGCTTCATCGCCGGCTACGCCTTCAAGAAGCTCACCAAGATCGTCGCCATCATGCTGGGCATCATCTTCATCCTGGTCCAGTACCTCGCCTACAAGCACTTCATCAACATCAACTGGGGCGAGATCGGCGATGCCGCCGCCCCGCATCTGGCCGACAGCGGCAAGAGCGCCGCCGCGGCCGTCTGGGAGGTGCTGCGCCACAACCTCCCCTTCGGCGGCGCCTTCACTGCCGGCTTCGTCCTGGGTCTCAAGAAGGGGTAGACACAACGAGCGGGCACCCGAGGGCGCCCGCCCATCAACCATCGACCCGGGATGCTCGCCTCTACCGCACCTTCACCTCCGCGCCCTCCTCCGCCGACTGGTAGATGGCGTTCAGGATCCGCTGCGTGATCAGCGCCTGCTCGCCCGGCACCGGCGACGGCGTGCCCTTCCGGATGCACTGCACGAAGTCCGCGATCTCCGCGGCGTGGGACTGGACCTTCGGCAGGTACTGCGGCTGGGACGCCGTCAGGTTGCCGAGCTCCTCGCGGATGAAGGTGAGCGGGCTGTTGGAGACGCCGCCCTTCGTCCCGCACACGAACACCTGGTTCATGTTGTTCTCCGGGATGTTGAGCGCGAAGCTCGCCTCGAGCATCACCGACGCGCCGTTCTTGAACCGGATGAGCGCCGCGCAGTGGTCCTCCACGGTGTAGTTGCGGTAGTCCCACGCGCCCATGCCGCCGATGCCCTTGCGCGTCCCGAGCTCCTGGAACGTTACGCCCGAGACGGTGGCGGGCTCCGGGAAGCCCATGAGCCAGAGCGTGAGGTCCAGCACGTGGACGCCGATGTCGATCAGCGGCCCGCCGCCCTGGAGCTCCTTGTTCGTGAAGACGCCCCAGCCGGGGATCCCGCGGCGGCGCAGCATCGTCGCGTGCCCGTAGTAGGCGCGGCCCATCGCCCCGCTGTCGGCGAACTGCTTCATGGCCTGACTCTCGGCGCTGTAGCGCATGCTCTGGGCCACCATGAGCTTCTTCCGCGCCTTCTTCGCCGCCCGGCACATCGCCCGCGCCTCAGCCGCGGTCATGGCGATCGGCTTCTCGACGATGACGTGCTTGCCCGCCTTCAGCGCCGCCACGGTGATGGGCTTGTGGAACTTGTTGGGCGTGCACACATCGACGATGTCCACCTCGTCCATCTTCAGCACTTTCCGGTAGTCCGTGAACACGTGCGGCACGTCGAACTTCGCGGCCGCCTCCTGCGCCCGCTCCTCGACCACGTCGCACGAGGCCACCATCTCCACCTTCTGCCCCTTGAGCGCCTGCCAGCCGGGCATGTGCGTGTTGACCGCAATGCCCCCCGTGCCTACGATCGCAACGCCGAGCTTGCCCCTGTGTCCGGCCATGATGCAGTCCTCCTAATGGCTCTCACTGAGTGTGGCGCAGGCTGCGGACCTGCGCGTTCGGCCAGGCTACTGCTTCTGCTCCTCGAGTATGACTTCATCCTCGGGATCCAGCGCCGGAATGCCGACGATCACCGTCCGGAAGTCCCCCCACCCTCGGTGCGCCACGCCGGCCGGGATGTACATCATGAGCCCGGGCCGCAGCTCGAACTGCTCATCCTCCAGCTCCATCGTCCCGGAGCCCTCGATGATGAAGTAGATCTCGGTGCTCCGCTCGTGGTAGTGCTTCTCCGAGTCCTGGATGTGGGTCACGTACAGGTTCGCGACCTCCGTATCCTCCCGCGTCAACGGTCGCGCGCTCGTCCCACACGGACACGGCACTCCGGGGACGTCGTCGATGTGGCGCACTATGTGCGGCTTGGTCGTTGTACTCACTCGCTGTCCTCCTACGCGGCGGGCGCAGTCGGCCGGCGCGTTACATTGACCCACCGAAGCCCGGAGTCCTCCCTCAAGACGCCTCGCCGCCGGGGAGTTGGGAGGAGGAACGTCGCTGCCGCCGGTGCCGTGCCAGCCAGACAGCGATGCCGACTCCCAGCGCAATGCATACGGCGGGCCACAGAGCGAGCGCGGCCAGTCGCTTGGCCCGGTGCAGACGCAGCAGCATCGCCACTTCGCTGTGCCCCTTCTGTGTGGCGTACTGCACCGGGATCTTGCCGGCACGACTCTTGGCGTTGGCATCCGCTTCGTGCCTCAGCAGCAGCCTGGCCAAATCGGTGTGGCCTCCTCCCGCCGCCCTGTGCAGCGGAGTAGAGCCGCCCCGGGACTTCGCATTGACCTCGGCGCCGAGGTCCAGCAGCGTCCTGGCGACTTCAGCCTTCCCGTGGCTGGCGGCTTCGTGGAGCGGCGTCTCGCCGCCATTGTCCTCGGCGTTGAGGTCAGCTCCCTGCGCAGCCAATACCTTCGCGACCTCCGCGTGGCCCTTCCGGCCGGCCAAGTGCAGCGGCGTGTCGTCCAGTGAACACATGGCGGTGACGTCGGCCCCATGCTTGAGCAGTACCTTCGCCACTTCCGTATGCCCCTCTTGTGCCGCCCAGTGCAAGGCCGTGTAATCACCGATGCCTGCCGCGCTGACATCGGCGCCGTGCTTGAGCAACAGACGCGCCACTTCGGCCTCGCCACTCGAGGCCGCGCAGGCCAGCGGGGCCCTGTCCTGATCGTCCTCGACATTGGGGTCAGCGCCGTGCTCCAGCAGAATCCGCGTCGCTACCACGCGGCCGTTCGTGGCCGTGTGGTGCAGCAGGCCGCGCCCCCCAAACGTCTCCACGTTCACATCGGCACCGCGCCTAAGCAGCAGGTTGACCACTTCCGTGTGGCCGCCGTGGGCCGCGAAGTACACCGGCGTGAGGCCGATGGAGACCTTCCCATTGGGGTCGGCCCCGTGGTCAAGCAAGAGCTTCGCCGCCTCCATCCGCCCGAAACTGGCCGCCCAGATCAGCGGCGTCTCACCGCGCTCGTTCCTGCCGTTCGGGTCGGCTCCCTCGGCCAGCAATCGCTTGACCCCCGCCACATCCGCGCGCCTGGCGGCGTAGCACAGATCGGCACGGCAGACGCCTGCAACGAGCGGCAATACACAACCAACCACCAGCAGGTCCCTGACCCGTCTCATCTCGTCCTCCTCCCGGTCCTCGCGGGCGTCAACTCACTGCACTTGCTCCTGCATCCCCTCGATCGCCCCCGCGAGGTCCTCGCGGGCCCTCGCGACCGCGGTCACATCCAGCGTATACGGCTCGTCGTTGGCCGCGCGGACGTTGGGCCAGCGGTCAACCAACTCCAGGGCGGCCGCAACGGCGGCGCGGCCGGGCCTGGCGGCGTCGGGTTTGCCGGCGGCTTCGAGTTTGGCGGCGAGCTCCTCGGCCAGGTGCATGTACTCGTAGTCCTCGAGGCCCTCGCGGAACAGCTCCCAACGCACGGAGTCGATGGGGCCGTGCTCGTCGGGAGAGCGGGGCGGGTACAGCAGCACGCCGGAGTTGCCGCGGCCTGCAGTCCACGGGTCCGCCATCTCGCCGCGCCAGCACACCGTGCCCCACCAGGAGTATGTCCCATCTACACCGTATTTGCGCAGCAGCCACGGCCACAGCCGCACGCGGATCGGCCGGTGCTCGGGGTAGTTCACCGCGTTGTTGTAGACCAGGATGCGGCAGCCCGCCTCGCGAGGCGCCTCGATGTGCCGCAGCTCCCTGTGCCAGGCATCGGTGTGGATCACCCAGAGCCTGATGACGTCGGTCAGCTCCGGATGCGGGTACGTCGCCGCGAGTCCCACGGTCAGCTCGGGCTCGATGTCGAGCATCAAGGACGCCAGCGCGCGGAGGCCATTCACCGTCGCCGTGTCCTGGAAGTTCGGCTCGTCGAAGAACCGCACCCCTGGCGACAGGAACAGGCCCTCCTCCTTCAACCGTCGCACAAGCCGCCCCATGTAGCTCCGGAAGGGCCGCTCGAACTCCGGGTTGAGCCGCGTCAGCTCGGCGTTGGCGAAGATCGAGCGGCCCTGCCACTCGGCATCCGGCGGCATCTTGTGCGTCCCCCGGTGGCTGATCCAGAGCGACGGGATGTCGAACTCCGTCGCGCCGAGCTCGTCCCGCATGAACCGCAGGTGGGCCACGTACTCCTCGGCGTCTACCAGGGCTGTGTCTCCCTGCACGCGCACGCCGACGCTCACCCCGGGCGCGCACCGGCTGCGATGGGCGAAGTAGCCGCGGTAGTAGCGCTTGAGCACCTCGTTGCGCTCGCCGGACTCGACGGCCAGTGCTATGCTCGCCCTGAACTGCGACTTGACGTCGACCGACGGCCGCGGCGGGATGGCGAAGTTGCGCACGTGCAGCCTCAGCGGCACCCGGCACACGGTCCGTCCGCCGGCGGTGAGGGCCAGTTGGCTCTCGTAGGCGCCGGCTGTCTGCTCCTCGGGGACCCGGACCGTGAACCAGAAGGCCTGGTTCGTTCCGGCCGGCACGTCACACGGTAGTCGATCCGTCAGCGGATCCGGGTTCAGCCCCTTGTGGCCGTGCGGGCCCATCGTGTTGTCGATGTTGACCGTCTCCACCCGCCGGCATCTGATGGCTGACTTCGGCAGCGCCGCCGGGCCCGCGAAGTCTCCGCACGTCCAGTTCACCTGCCGCCATCCGGCCTCCGGTGTCACCGCCACCTGGAATGACTCGTACTCACCCTTGGCGGCGGCGATCTCGACGGCTTCCACCGGGTCGCCAGAGGGCGGCCTCTGCTCCGGGAGTATCTTGCGGTTCTCGCTGTCGGTCCAGACCTTCCCCCCGGGCACCGCGCGGAGCAGCCGCGCGGTCACGGGAACGCGGCGCGGCTCCGCCGCCGTCACGATGATGTCGTCGAGCCATGCCTGTGCCTCGGCGTCGGTGGCTCTGAGCTTGATGAGGATGTCCACGGCCTCGACGCCCGGCTCGGGGATGAAGTCGCCGCCGCTGAAGAGCACCCAGCCCCGGTCGGCCTCCACGTACTCGCCCGCGACGAACCGCCCCTGCGCGTCCGCCGCCACGGTCGGCTTCGGGAGGTAGAGGATCGTGTCCATCTCCCGCGGCCCCGTCGGGACCCTGACGTAGAGCACGATCCTGCTCGGCCCGCCCTGCGCGCGGTAGTGGAGCTTGATGTTGTGGACCTTCCCCGCCTCGACCGGCGCCGTCGCGCTCCAGCCGCCGTTGATCCCCCGCAGCCCGACGCTCCTCGAGCCCGAATGCGCGACCTTGTCATCCCACCAGCCCTCGGCCCCCTCCCACGAGTAGAAGCTCCAATCGGCCGGCTTGCCGCCCTCGCCGCGCTCGAAGCTGGAGTTCGGGGCGAGGCTCTGGGGCGGCGCCACCGGCTGTCCGTGGCACGCCCCGAGCATCGTCGTCAGGACCAGCACGGCCGCACGCTGGCCCCGCAGTATGCTATTCATGTGACGGCACCCCCGTTTCGGCTGCAAACGGCCAGACGTCCTGCAGCACCTTCGCTTCAGTTCGGGGCGCTCCCTGCCATGTGTGTGCGCAGAGGGCGGCGGGGGAGTAGCCTCTCGCGGACAACGGGACAGCCGGGGATGGGGACAGGGACAGGGGACGAGACGCTGCGCCAGCAGTATCTGCTCGATGCTAGTCTTCGCGCTTGTCGCGATACACAAGCCACACCACAAGCGCAACGGCCGCCCCGACACAGCCCAGCAGGAGCACCGCGAGGACCAAGATCGCGACCCAGCTGACCGCCATGGGGTGCTTCCCTTTCCGCGGCACTGGCGCAGACGGGTGCCGCGCGGCCGTGCGCTAGTCCCGGTGCTTCTTGTGCCAGTCGAGCCACACCACGATGGCGACCACGAGGCCGACACAGAAGAGCGCCACGAGGAATGTCGTTGCCACTACTAACGTGACGTTCATCGGCTGCGTCCAATCGACTCGTTCCCCAGACGGCTCGGCCTGCTACTCGCCCTTCCCCGCCTCGCGCCGGACGCGTGCCGCCACCATGGCGGGCATGGAGTAGATCTGGATGAACCCGAGCGCCTGGGACTGGTCGAACTCGTCCTCGTCGCCGTACGTGGCCAGCTTCAGGTCGTACAGCGACATGGGCGAGCTGCGCCCCACGGCCGTCGCGCTGCCCTTGTACAGCTTCATCCGCACGCTGCCGGTCACGGTCTTCTGCGTCTCGTCCACGAAGGCGTCGAGCGCCTCCCGCAGGGGCGTGTACCACTCGCCATAGTAGACCAGCTCCGAGAACCGCTGCTCGACGATCCGCTTGAAGTGCTGCGTCTCGCGGTCGAGGGTGAGGCTCTCCAGGTCGCGATGGGCGGTGATGAGTATCGTCGCGGCGGGCACCTCGTACGTCTCGCGCGACTTGATACCCACGAGCCGGTTTTCCATCATGTTCACGCGTCCGACGCCGTTCTCGCCGCCGATGCGGTTGAGCGTCTCGATGAGCTCCACGCCGCCGATGGTCTTCCCGTCGAGGGCCACGGGGATCCCCTGCTCGAACTCGATCTCGACGTACGTGGGCTCGTCCGGGGCCTTCTCGAGGGCCGCGGTCCACAGGAAGGCCTCCTCGGGCGGCTCGAGGGTGGCGTCCTCGAGCGGGCCGCACTCGATGCTGCGGCCCCACATGTTGGTGTCCACGCTGTACGGGCTCTCTCGGCCCACCGGCACGGGGATGCCGTGCTTGTCGGCGTAGTCCACTTCCTCTTCCCGCGTCATGTTCCACTCGCGGGCCGGGGCGATGACCTTGAGCGACGGGAGGAGGGCGGCGTACGTCAGCTCGAACCGCACCTGGTCGTTGCCCTTGCCCGTGCAGCCGTGGGACACGAACTCGGCTCCCGCCTCCTGGGCAGCCTCGACCTGCTTCTTCGCGATCAGCGGCCGCGCCAGCGAGGTAAAGGCCGGGTACTTGTCCTCGTACATGCAGTTCGCCTTGAGCGCGTGCCAGACGAAGTCGTTGAGGAACTCGTCCCTGGCGTCCACGATGTGCGACTCGACGGCGCCGACGTCGAGGCCCTTCTGCCTGATGCCCTCGTAGTCGCGCTCCTCCCCGATGTCCACGGCGACGGCGATCACGTCCACGTCGTAGTTCTCCGCGATCCACTTGATGGCGACCGATGTATCCAGGCCGCCGGAGTATGCGAGTACGCATTTGCTCTTGGCCACGTCGTTCATCCTTTCGGCGGTGGCTATGCAATCACCGGCAGAACGTACGGTCCGTCGGGAATCACCGCGATGGCTGCGTCTCTTCCGTGCTTCGCCAGAGCGCGCTCGACGCCCTGCTCGACGCTGTCAATGGGGGTGACGAATAGTTGCGAGAGGACGTCTGGGGGGATGCCCTCGGAGAAACAGAACACCTCGGCGCTTCGGCGGCATTTCACCAGCTCGTGGAGTTGCCATTGGTCGATCACGAAGTTGGCCGGATCGTACGAGTCGGCCACGAACTTCTCCGGGTCGTCCAGGTTGAGCATCAGCTCCGTGTACTCGGGCCCGCCGATGCCCTCGGCACACTCGGCCGCAATGATGAGCGTGCCGCCCGGCTTCAGTACCGGCACCGCCTGGATCATGCCCTTGACGGACTGGTAGTATGTCAGGTCGAGCGGATGCCCGGCGCTCGTCGTCAGCACGATGTCCGCCGGCTCCGCGATGGCGCTCGTGGCGCCCCTCTCGCAGTGCCGCGCCCCCGCCTCCCACGCCTCGTGCATGTCCCCGGCGAAGACACCCGTGACGCGCCGCCGGTCGTCGAGCGTCACGTTCACAATGAAGTGCGCCGGCGCCCGCTCGGCCGCTGCGACGCACTCGGCGTGGCAGGGGTTGTCGGCCAGGTTGCCCGCACGCGACTCCTCAGGCTCGAGCAGCCCCGGGCCATGGAAGGCCTTGATCGTCTCTAGAGATGCAACTCCGGGGCAGATTGCCTTCCTCCCGCCCGAGTACCCGGCCATCAGATGCGGCTCGATGAGCCCCGTGGCGATGCGCAGATCAGCGGCCAGCCACCGCCGATCCAACTGCACCGGCGTGCCGCGCTGCGTCGTGCCGAGGTCCACGTGGCCGTCGGCGTCGCGGCCCTCGTGGCTGACGATCCGCAGCGATCCATCGGCGATATCGTCGCCGAGCATCTCCCGCAGCTCGTCCGGGGTGCTGGGCCGATGGAGCCCCGTGGCGACCAGGATTGTGATGGCGCTCTCCGGCACACCGGCGGCCTGGAGGCACTCGAGCACCGGCGGCACGATCACCGTGTTCGGCACGGGCCGGGTGATGTCGGAGACGAGAATGCAGACGCTGCTCTTCCCGGTCGCCAGCTCGCGGAGCGGCGGCGCGCCGATGGGCGCGGCGAGGCCGTCGCGGACGGCAGCCGCCGGGGCCTCGATCACCGGCAACGGCGTCAACCGCAGAACGCCGGCGACGTGCTGGTCCGGCAGCTCCACATCGAGGCCCTGTTTGCCGTATCGGAGATGCGCTTTCATGTGGCTTCGAAGGGTGGTGCTGTACCGTCGTCGTCAGAGGCGGGGGACCTTAGCACACCGTCTCAGACAGCGTCAACGAGCCCCGCGACTCCGCCGGTCCGCCGCCGCGGCCGAGAGCCACATCGTGACGGCGATATGCCGGCACTTCTTCATACCGCAGCCCTCCGCCGACAGCGAGATGATCCCAACCAGGCCAACCTCCGTATCATACCCGGCGGGGCTCGCCACGCGCAAGGCTCGTTGGGATCCGGCGTGCGCCGGTCTGTTTCGTGCGCTGCGTCACACAGCTTGACGGGAACATCCTCCTGCGGTACAGTGTCCAACGATGAGAACCGTGGAGACCGGTCAATGCCCCGGCCCGGCCTCCCCAATTCCCGGACGGACTGCCGCGGCGGCACACGAGGACGAGTGCCGCGTCCGTGTTGAGCAAGGAGATGGATGTTGATGCGGATTGCTTTCCTGACGGCCCTGGTGGCTGTTGCTCTGAGTATCGCGGGGGCGGCGCTCGCACAGCAGGCCGAGCCCATTGTGGTGGCCAGCAAGATCGTGGCCC
>JASFTE010000144.1:0-9187 GCA_050114035.1 Armatimonadota bacterium
CGCTGCTCGTGCCGTATGCGGCCGGCCCGGCGCTGCCGGTGTCGGCTGAGCTGCTGGACGTGGGGAAGCCCCGGGACGAGGCGGTGGGCGTGGCGATGAAGGTGGGGGAGAGGCAGGACGTGCTGCTCTACTCCTACGATGAGCCCGCGCGGCTCGAGGCCGCCGGCATCGCGGTGCACGCCCGTCTCGCGCTGGCGCGGAAGGAGGCGGACGGCGAGTGGTCCGTGAGCCTCATGGAGGGTAAGCGGGTCGCCGCCGGCGACTGACCTTCGGCGTATTCCCAGGAACACGAGCGATCGAGGAGCGGCGCACTGTATGGCCCCGCGGAGACACCTACGCGCGAACGGCGCGGCATCCACACGATCCGAGCACTGAGGTGGCGACATGAGGATATGCGCGCTGGCCGGCATGGCCCTCCTGGCGGTCGGGGGGATCGGGGCTGCATCCCCACAGCCGGAGCAGCTCCTCGCCAACGGTGTGGCGGTTGACCTGGCGCTGCTTGCTCTGGCCAACGAACGGTCCGTGGAGCGGCTGCTCGTGCTGCCCGACGGCCTCGTCGTGGGAACTACCTCGGGCCTGGCGGCGCATCTCTTCGCGTACGATCCCGACACGGAGCGGCTGTACGACCTGGATCGCATCCCGGGCCCGGTGAGCCTTGCGGCTCTTACGCACATCGGTGACGAGCTGTACGCCGGGACGATGCGGTGCGACGACTTCCCGGCGAAGGCGGGGAAGCCCTTCCGGGGCGGGCATCTGTACCGCTACCGGCTGGACCGGGCCACCATGCAGGCGCGGCGCGACGGCCTGGGAGTGCCGGTCAGGGGGCAGGGACTCTACGCGCTGCAGGCCGACCCGGAGCGGCGCGTGCTCTACGGCATCACGCACCCGGACGGGGAGCTCATCGCATACGAGCTCGACGGCGGGAAGGTGCATCGGTGCGGCTCGGTCGCCAACCTGACGCCCATCACGCAGCAGAAGCGCCTGCCACGAGAGATCCGGGTTGGGCCGAAGGGCAGGGCGTACACGTCGGGGCCGGAGGGCTATCTGTACTACTGCGACCCGAGCACGTGGCAGCTCGTCCGCTGTGAGGCCCGGCTGCCGGCCGTGCTGGGTCGGCACGCGCTGGCCTGTCTGGAGGCGGTCACGGTTGGAGAGGACGGAACGATCTACGGAGGGACCTCAGACGGCTACATCTTCTCGTACGATGCGGCGACGGGCGAGACGGTGAACCACGGCAAGCCGCTGCGCCAGGCGCACATCGCGGGGCTGGTGGCCGGCCAGGACGGCACCATCTACGGCATCGGTGGCGAGCCGGCCGGGTATCCGCGGGGATTTGCGCTCGACCCGGGCCAGCATGGCTTCGCTCTCGGCAGCTATCCGAAGATGGCCGAGCCGTCATCGCGCGACAGCATCACGGCGGGCTACAGCACGATGGCGATTGACGAGCGCGGGAGGATCTTCGTGGGCGAGCGGGGGCGCATCGGGCGGCTGCTGGTTTTCCCGCCCCACGAGGAGGAGCAGGAGGAGGACGTCGCGGAGGCGCCGCCGTCACGCACGGAAGTCACCGGCAGCGTGGCCGGTGCTCGGGTGAAGAAGCGCTTCATCCACTGCCGGCTCGTGCACGCGCCGGACGGCGTGGTCGATCCCGGCGAGGGCATCGCGTATACGGCCATCGAGCTGGGGAACGATGGCTGCGTGTACATCGGCACCTGCCACTACCTCGACACGGCATGGATCATCCGGTATGTCCCCGAGCGCAGGCGCATAGAGCGCGTCGCCGACGTGGCCTCCGTGACGCACTGGTATCAGAAGGGCTACTATGCGCAGAGCAAGCTGCATGCCAAGGTGCTCGTGGGGGCGGACGGCACGGTGTACTTCGGGTCGAACCAGGGCTTCATGGACTCGGAGCACCGCAGCGAGTGGGGGGAGGACGAGATCGGCTACCCGGGCGGGCATTTGCTCGCGTACGATCCGGGCAGCGGCATCGCCCGGGACCTCGGTATGCTCGGCCGGGGGGCGAGCGCTCAGTTCTTCGCCGGGGCCATCGATCACGAGCGCGGGAAGCTGTACTACTGGGCCGGGCCGGACTTCGTGGTGCACGACATCGGCACCAACGGCACCGAGCTCAAAGGACAGCTCACCGCACAGCCGCGGTACTTCGCCATCGACAGGGCGGGGGTGGTGTGGATTCCCGGTGCTCAGGATCCCATCCCGGTCATCGAGCGCTATGATCCGCGCAGAGGATATGTGGAGACGCTGCCGGTGGAGGTGATCGGCGGCGGCGAGTATCGCACGCCGTACCCGTGGGTGATGAACGCGAGCGGGACCAGGGTCTATGGTCTGGCGACGGGCAATCCGCAGATCATGGAGTTCGGCATCGCGGAGGCGGGGGAGACTGCGCCGATGCAGAGCGTCGCGCCGACCATGGGGCCTGAGCACGAGCAGTACGACGTGCAGGACATCCACGCGGCGGTGCTGGGAATCGACGGGCGGTTGTACTACCCGGTGCTCGCCGAGGACACCCGCGACGGGAGCACGGGAGTGCATCTCATGCGGTACGACCCGGTGGCCGAGCGGGCGGAGGATCTGGGCATCATCCGCTCGCGGAACAAGCCGGCGTATTCGGCCAACATCGACCGGATGCAGGGCGGCTGCGTGGCGCCGGACGGGACGCTGTATCTGATGGAGATGCGGCCGAAGCTCAGCCTGCTCATCTTCCCGCAGCTCACGCGGCGGGAATGAGCCTGGTCCTCAGAACGAATCCGTGTCCCATACGACGAGGTCCTCGCCGGGGAAGAGCGCCTGGAGGAGGAGGTGCGCCTGCCTGGGCATCGTCGGGAGGACCGGAGCGCCCTCGCCGAATATGAGCCGGACGATCTCTTCCGAGCTCAGGTCGAGCTCGGCGCGCGCATTCTCGGAGCTGTCCGTCACCGTCAACTCCCCATCGTCCAGGGCCAGCACCGCGGTCTGCGCCTCCCAGGTCAGGCGAAGCCGGGCCCCGTCGGCCTGTTCGGCCACCGGCGCCGCCCGGCAGGACAGCTCCGGCAGCGCCGCACGCAGCAGCCCGCACAGGTCAATGACGCGGAACATCACGTGGGTCACTTCACGGGGCTGCATTGGCTCCGCCAGTCGAGCCGCAGCCCAGAGAGCAACCGCATCGGTGCTGAAGTCGGCCACGAGGGTCTGGACTCCAGCCCCCTGACCCCGCCGGATGAGCTCCCTGAGCAGGGCCTCGAGGGCGTCCTCGGCTCCCGCGCGCCCGGCGTACTCGTACAGACGGAGGGTGCTCTGCTTCTCGTGGACCTCGTACACCGCTGACGCCTGCACCTCGCCATCGGCGACGGCCACGAGGACGTCGTCGCGTGGCCCTTCCGCGAACCGCAGTTCCCAATAGCGATCTTCCCTGACTGTTGTCCCACTCCGAGTCGCGTTGAACTGCTCGTAGAGCTCGCGGTAGCCGTCCAGGTGCTGCGCGGGATCGAAGGCGAGCATCTCGCCGTTCCACTGCGAACTCGCCTCGGTCGCTGCGTTCGTGAGGTCGAATCGGTCCTCGTATGCTGGGAGAATGGCCCACCCAAGGCGCTCGTAGAAGGGCTGGATGCCCGTATAGAGGATGGAGAAATGACTGCCGAGGCTCTCCATGTGCGCGATGGCGTCTCGGAGCACGAGCGTGGAATAGCCGCGCCGGCGGTACTCGGGCGGCGTGCCGACGTCCCCGACCCCGGTGTGCTTCAGGACCGCGCGCCCGTACCGCACGTCCTGGCAGACGATGCGCATGGCGCTCACGATCTTGCCGTCCACCTCGCACACGCGGTGCAGCTCGGGCCGATGGTTGGGGTCCTTCGCGACGTGCTCCTCGGGCCAGCGATCGCCCTCATCGCCGAAGGCAATGGCAGTCGCTACGACTATCTCCCCGAAGTCCTCCGGCCTCGCGCCACGTATGGTGGGCTCGCCGTACATGAGTCCGTTCCCCTTCGTCGGACCTGGCGCCATCGGCCGGGTCCGGCCGGCGCCAGAGTGTATGCGGATCCGGACCATCAGTCAATCGGTAGATGCATGGGGAACGCGCTTGCGAACCGGGGGATTCCTGTCGTCAGGATGAGATGGAGTGGATCTCGCGGACCTGTGGGGGAGTCGGGGCCTCAAGGGCACACTCGCCCAGCGTGGGGCGCAGGTGCTCGAGGAAGCTCTTCCACGCGGCCTCGTCGAGCAGCAGCGCTCCGATCCGCGTCCGCCCTGCCTCGCGCCCGTGCTCCTCGTACCATCGCAGCACGGCCTCGATGACGTCGTCAATCCGCTCCTCGGGCACGAACTCGGCAATCGTCGCACCGTCGATCGGGTGTCGCCCGTGCTTGCCGCCGACGCGCACGATCCATCCGGTCGCTATCGGCTTCCAGGCCTCCGTCGGGCAGCTGCGGATGCAGTCGCCGCAGTACAGGCATTTCTCGCGGTGGTAGATGGGCTCGCCCGTGTCCGGGTCGCTTTCGATGGCGCCCTCGAGACAGGCCTGGGCACAGATGCGACAGCCGATGCAGGGCTCCTGCTCCCACGTGGGCTTGACGGCCCCCTGGAAGCCGAGGTCCATCCCGTCCGTCCTGGCGCAGTCAATCGGGCACCCGGAGAATGACATCTTGAACTTGTGCGGCAGGGGCCGCTGCCTGCCAAAGAAGCGGTCGGAGACCGCGGCGGCCATGCCCTGCGTGTCCGTGAGGCCGTTGGGGTTGTACTCGCACCCGGAGCAGGCCGTCGGAACGCGGACGCGAGGGCCGCAAGAGGCGATGTCCTGGTCGACCTCCGCCAGCTCCTTCTGAACGCTGCCGAGCTCTTTGAAGTTGACGTACGGGATCTCCACGGACTGTCGGACCGATAGGTGGACGTAGTCGCCGCCGTACTTCCGGGCTACCTGGAGGGCCCTCTCGAGCTTGTCCAGCGGCACCCGGCCGCCGGGGCACTTGAGGCGAACGGTGAAGCGCTCTCTCTGGCGCTGCTTGATGATGCCGCCGGTCTTCAGCGTGTCGAAGTCCAGCTCGCCCGTCTCCCCGTCCACGGCGACGTCAACGTCCACGCGGTCCTTCTTGTCCTCTATGTAGCGATCTACAGGCATGTTCACCTTGTCTCCGCTGTCAGCACTCACCGCTCCCACTAGGTGCTCGGGGTTCCCTCGTCGCCCAGCATCTCGGCGAAGTAGCTAGTGTACTTGAGGCCGCTGTCGGGCGAGACGCCGACGGCGCGGCCCTCGCGGTCGGCCGGGCTGCCAATCAGGTCCTTGACGTCCTCATAACGCCGCAGGGCGGGACTGGTCTCGAGGAGCACCTCGGTCTCCTGCACACTCACTTACTCGGTCACCTCCAGAGGTTGTGGCACCAGGTCGTCGCCCTCCAGCCGCCAGGCGGCGCGATGGATGGTGGCGCCATGCGGGGCTACGATCAGGTAGGTGACCTCGGGCGCTGCCAGCTCTGTGTCTCGATGCGAAGGTTTGACCTGTCTCTGTATCGGTTCGGTGCTGCAGGGATGCGAGTGGTAGTAGCCAACGATGCGCGACTTCCCGGACACTTCCATACCGATGGCCCTCAGGTGCGCTTTGTGCCCGAGGACGTACCGGTGCACGGGGGATGCCTTCTCAGCGTTCGTCGCCCGCACGGCACGGGAGATGGTTGATGGGTCGGTCGCATCCGCCAGGAGAATGCCGCAGCACTCGTGCGGCACGCTGTCCCGTGCATGCGCCGCGACCGATTCAAGCACCTGGCGCAGTATCTTCACCGCCGTCTCCTGTGGCCCATTCGTCCCCGTCGCAGCTCAGCTCGTACTGCACCAGATCGGTGATCGTGGGTCCGTCGCCGCACAGCGGGCAGTCGGGGTCTGGGGCGCGTTTCACCGTCGTGAATGTGCCGTCGAGGGCGTCGTACAGAAGCATCCCGTGCGACAGCAACTCGCCGGCGCCGAGCAGCACTTTGAGCGCCTCGACGGCCTGCAGCGTGCCCAGGGCGCCCACCACGGCGCCGAGCACTCCGGCCTCCTGGCAGCTCGGCACCATCCCGGGCGGCGGCGGCTCGGGGAAGAAGCAGCGATAGCACGGATTGCCCGCGCCGGGGAGGACGGTCATGAGCTGCCCCTCGAACCGCAGCACGGCGGCCGACACCAGGGGCACGTCCTCAAATCGGCAGCAGTCGGCTACGAGAAAGCGCGTCGGGAAGTTGTCGCTGCCGTCGAGCACCACGTCGTAGCCGCGCATGAGCTCGCGGGCGTTACCGGCGTCGAGCCGCCGGTCGAAGACATCGATCTGGCAGTCGGGGTTGAGCTCCGTCACCGTCGCCTGCGCCGAGAGCGCCTTGCTGCTTCCCACGTCGCTGGTCCCGTGGAGTATCTGCCGCTGCAGGTTGGAGAGCTCCACCACATCGCTGTCGATGATGCCAATGCGCCCCACGCCGCCGGCCGCCAGGTAGAACAGGGCCGGCGAGCCGAGCCCACCGGCGCCGACGACCAGTGCGCTTGCCGAGAGCAGCTTGCGCTGGCCCTCGACCCCGACTTCGCTGAGAAGAATGTGTCGGGAGTATCGCTCAATCTGCTCCTCAGTGAAGTCGATCACGGTCACTCCACCACACCAAGCTCGATGGGTTCCACGGAGACACCGGCGTCCGTGAAGAAGTCGATGGCCTGACGCACTTCGTCCTCGTCCCCGGACAGCTCTAGCCCGACGAGCCCGATCTCCTTGGAGATGCTGGCCTGTCGGATGTTGGTCACCACTCGATACTTCTGGGCCACTTCCCAGATCAGCGGCCGTTCCACGAGCTGCTTGGGGAAGGTGAGCCAGACCTTGCGCGACACCTCGTCACCGCCCGCGATGGCCGACAGGATGGTGACCGTGTCGCCGTCGTTGACCGGAGTGTCCAGACCCTCGAGCAGACGGATGTCCTCGCCTTCGTTGATGTGGATGTTGAAGTGCCGGCGCACCTTGCCCGTCGCGCCGCACAGGCGGTCTTGGACGCCGAGTGCTTCCAGGAGCTCTCCCACGGTGGCGCCTTCGGCCTCAAGCTCCTGCTGACCGTCGAAGAGGCTCTTGAGTGCTGCGCCTGTTCGTACCTTGATTGCCATTGTCCCCTTACCTCCCGGCGTACACGGCTGGCGTTAGCTGCTCGAGCAGGCTGTCGAAGTCGCCCATCTTGGCCTCGATGACCGGCCGCTCTCGCAGACGCCCGTCGAGGACCTCCTGCGTCTTGAGGCCATTGCCCGTGATGCTCACCACGACGGACTCGTCGCAAGGAATCCGTCCCTGCTCGATGAGCTTCTTCGTTACCGCCAGCGTGACCCCTCCAGCGGTCTCCGTAAAGACGCCCTCGGTCTCGGCCAGCAGCTTCATGGCCTCAACGATCTCGTCGTCGGTGACATCCTCGGCCCAGCCGCCGGTGCGGTGGATGACCCCTATGGCGTAGTAGCCGTCCGCGGGGTTGCCGATGGCGATGGAACGCGCGATGGTGTCGGGTTTGACCGGGGTGAACAACTCCTCACCCACCTTGACCGCCGCGGAGATGGGGTTGCATCCCGTCGCCTGGGCGCCGTGGACCTTCGTCTTGGCATCATCGATGAGCCCCACGGTGACGGATTCGCGGATGGCCTTCTCGACCTTCGTGATGAGGGATCCGCCAGCCATGGGAACGACCACGTGGTGCGGCGCCTGCCAGCCGAGCTGCTCCAGAATCTCGAACCCGAAGCTCTTGGAGCCCTCGGCGTAGTACGGGCGTATGTTGATGTTGACGAAGGCCCAGTCGTGCGCGTCGGCGATCTCGCTACACAGCCGGTTCACGCCATCGTAGTTGCCTGCTATTCCCACCACATGCACGCCGTACACGGAGGTGCCGACGATCTTGCCCTGCTCCAGGTCCGCCGGCATGAAGATGAAGCATCGCAAGCCGGCCTGCACGGACTGGGCCGCGAGGCTATTGCCCAGATTGCCGGTGGTCGCACAGGCTACGGTGTCGAATCCGAACTCCCTGGCCTTGGACAGCGCCGCCGCGACGACCCGATCCTTGAAGGAGAGCGAGGGGTAGTTCACCGCGTCGTTCTTCACGTACACTTCGCTGTGCCCGAGCGCCTGCTCCAGGTTCCTGGCGCGACGCAGCGGCGTGAATCCCACCTGCATGCCCACCGTCGGCTCTCCGTCCAGGGGCAGGAGCTCCCGGTACCGCCACATCGTAGGGGGACGCTCCGCCATCGTGTGCCGGCTGAGCGCGGCCCCGATGGCCTCGTAGTCGTAGTCCACCTCGAGCTTGCCGAAGCACAACTCACAGATGTGCCGCGGCTCAGTCGGGCACGTGTTGCCGCAGTCAGCTTCCCGGCATTTCAGGCCCTTGACGTAGCTCAACTGGTGCCCCCCTGTGGTGAGGCGTCCGGCTATCGGGCATCAGGAGCCCTTGCGGACGATGAGGTGGAACCGATCCGTTTCCCCTGTTACCTTTTCGATGCGATGGCCCTCGGCCTTGAGGCTCTGCGGAACGTTGCGCATCTGCTCGCCGGGCTTGAGTACGAGCTCAATCAGGTCCCCCGGCGAGAGCTTCTCCAGGTGCAGCTTCGTCCTGACGAAGGTCATCGGACAGACCTCACCCGTGAGATCAACCTGAGCTACGGCCACGGCTTCGCTTCCCAGACTTGTCATGGTGGCGTCGCCTCATATCTGGTACTCGATCTTCAGCGGCCGCGTGTGGATGCCGCACTCGCCGCCGCACTTGCTCGTCCCTATCCAGCGGCCGGCGCGCTCATCTCCATCGGCGGTGATCTGACTGCACGGCGCGCAGCCGAGAGACCGGAAGCCCCTGGCGTACAGAGGATTCACCGGTACCTGATGCACCGCCAGGTACTGCCACACCTCGCGCTCCCGCCAGGGGAGGATCGGATTGAGCTTGATGAGGCCCCTGTCGCGCTGCTCCGTCTCCCGGAAGTCGGTTCTGGTGCGCCCCTCCGTGCAGCGAAGCCCGGTCACCCAGCAGCCCACGTCCATCTCGGTGATGGCGCGCCGCGTCGGCTCCACCTTCAGGAGCTCGCAGCACTGGTCCGGGTCCGTCCGGTACAGGGCATCGGGAAGTGGCTGATCGTTGCTGTAGACGCGCAGCTCCGGGGACTCCGCCACCGTCTCATCCATGAACTGGCGCGTTTCCGCGGGCTTGTACCGGGTGGTGACGACGAAGCCGCGGAT
>JASFTE010000145.1:0-9186 GCA_050114035.1 Armatimonadota bacterium
GTGCTGGGACCTCACAGGCAAGAAGGCCACGATTCAGCGGTTCTGGATGCCGACAGATCAGTCTCGGGACCCGCCATGAGCTTGCGCCAGCAAGGCCTTCAGCTCTCGGTAGAGGTCTGCTTGGTAGACCCGACGTCCTTCGTCTCTGTCTTCGGTCCAGTCCACGCGGCCGTCAAGGGATCGGTGCAGACGGAACCACAGCATGTCGAAGGTCTGCCAGACCCACAGGAGGCGTGTTTCTTCCAGGAAGCGTGATAGCGGCGGACAGTTGCCGCCACACTGAGCATACTCCTCCAGGTAGCACTGCGCCAAGTGACGGCGAGGGAAGCACCGAGGGCGAATGTCGTCCGGCGGCCCGATCCACCGGGCGACATCGGCAAATCGGGGCCCGACTCCCACGGACTCCAGGTCAACAAGCAACAACTCACCAGTTGCTTCACGCTTGCCGACGCTGTCCGGATAGAAGTCGTTATGCGTCAAGCCGGTAGGCATATCGCTCAGTGGCTCAACGAGCCGGCGTGCTCGTTTCAGAAGGGCGGGCCGCTTTGCCACAGCAGATGCACACAGCTCCCGCATATGTTGACCCAGATCACCCGTGGAGGCGTACTGCCAGATACCGTCCAGGGTCCCGTTCACCTTCTCATGCCACTCAGAGAGGTCGGGAGATGCCACATTCCGCAGCCGAGCCGCGTATTCAGCCGAAGGCTGAACTGCGTTGAACCGCGCGGCAGTCCTCAGGAAGGCGGGGAACTGGCTTCTGCGCTTCATGACGCGGTCGAAGGGGTGGAGATCGTGAACGGGCTGGAGGAGCTCGAGGAAGATCATCTCCCTCCGGTCCGAGGAGACAAGCGCCCCGTACAGGCGAGGCACCGGGGCCTGGTGCCTGGCCAGATGCTCATAGTGGTGCGCCTCGCGCGGTCCTGGTTCGTCAGACCACTTCACGAAGAGCTTGGCCGTCCCGCGCTTGTTGGAGACCGTGGAGTATGTGATCGTGGGAACGAGCTTCTCCGCACCGTATCCGTAGTGGCCTGGAAGTTGATCCTCAACGGCCACCTCGAAGGACGCTATCGGCTCACCGGCGAGCTCTTCCACTATAGGCTCGAGCTCAGTCCTCGTCAGGTTGAAGACGGGTGTGGCCCTGTCATGCAGGCGCGGCATCGGTCATTCCTAGATGGGCCGCTGGCTTCGATGGCCTCGCGCAGGATGGCGCCATGGCGGGCGAGGGCGCGGTCCATCGCCTGGAAGTGCTCCTCCCAGAGCCGTGTGCTGCCCTCGATGTCGGTGAAGAGGAAGGTGACTGTGCCGGTTGGGAGGTCGGGCATAGGTCACAGCCCTTGTGCTCCCGGCGTATGGCCGCTGTCGGCAGCCTTGTCGGGCAGGTGTGGTGTGACAAACTCCACCTCAGTGAGCCCGCAACGGTAGTACCTGAATCTGGCCCTCCGGACGTGGGGCTCGACGCCCACCAGCAGGCGCACACGCAGCTCGCCGGGGTACCTGTCGTCATCGTCCTTGCGGAAGCTGCCATCCTGCCAGATGTATACCTCGAAGACCTCGCCTACACCCTCTTGGTCGAGGTCCTTGGGGTCAGCCTCCAGCGCAATCAGCTCAAGCTCTGACGGCTCCCAGTGGGTGAGGCCACGCTTGGGCTCCCGTTGTCCCCCCGAAAGAGTCCATCCACACGCAAACTGGGGGCATAGGAGGAGATCCGCCCCGTCGCCCGGGAAGTAGTGCCTCCCAGCATGCACGCGCTGAGTATTGCCTCGGGAGTCGCCCTTCACCTCGTTCGCTTCGGCTCCCAATCCGTCTGCTATGGTCTCGTGTTCGTGTCGGCCTTCGCCAGTCCACGGTCCAGCCCTGAATCCGGCACGACATCAGACCAGGCTCGATGCATCAGGTCGGGGGACAGCTCCCTGACACCTCACGGCGGGAGCTGATCCAGGCCGCGGAGTAGCTGTCGCCGCCCCGCCTCACCTGTACGCTTTCGTCAGAGAGACGGTCATGCGGAACTGCTCGGGCGAATTGGGGCCCAGCCCGATCGCAACCCGGTTCTTCCCCGGCTTCAGCGCCGGTCGCCTCCCCTGGGGCCGGACCGCCTCCCGCCGCCCATCGCGGGCCCGCTGCACCCAGCAATCACGCACCCCCCTGAACGCGAGCCGGTCCCCGGCCGGCAGTTCCACCGGAAACACGATACGCTCGCCCTCCACGGTCAGCTCCGGGCGTTTGACGGGCAAAGGCGGCGGCAGCGCCCGGATGTCGTCGATGTGACAGGTGACCGTTCGCCCCGCGGGGACGCCGTTATAGTAGATGATCAGGTACTCGATCCTGCCGAGGTCGAGGTTGGCCCCGCTGATATCGAACTCGAGGTAACGCCAGCCGACGAAGTCCACCCGTGTCACCATGTCGTGCCAGGCGCCCGTGTCATCGCGGAGCTGCAGCTTCAGCGATTCGCCCTGACCGTCACCGTGTACCCAGGCGCCCAGGCCCGTGAAGGCCGTGAGATCGAGCAGCTCCGCGAAGCGCCGTCCTCGAGCCGACCACCCACTGCTGTCATCGCGGGTGCTGGTAGCCGTGTATCGAGCGCTGGAGGCGCCCATCCTCACAACCTCCGTGCTCCGCACCATCTCCTGCGTCACCCCCGGCTTGACGGAGACCCCACTGTTCTCCGAATCGTATACGTACTTCGCGAACGCATTCCCCGGGGAATCCGCGAAGAAGCTCACATCATCGAAGCTCTCGATTGTGAGCGCTTGCGGGTGGTCGTACGCTTCGCCGGGGGCGCCCGTGCCCTCCACTTGCAGCTCCATCTCCAGCTGGGTCCTGCCGGCGCCCCTCCTGCAGATCAGGTCCCACTCATTCTCCCGCCCGTCGAGCTGCGTAACCATCCGAGGCGCCTCGTACTCCTCTCCCATCATCGCCCAGTCGATCTTGCCATTCGGCGCGCGCCCGCGAAGCTCCGGCCCCGAGGCCACAACGCTCACGTTGGCTCGGGCAGGGAGGTCCTCCGGGCCCTCACACGTGAAGCTCAGGCGGTTTTCGCCCTCGACCAGGAGAGGCACGTCGCGCTCGATCTCCACGGATTCCAGCATCGCGCATCGCGCATCGTAGACGCGACAGTCATCCGCTGATTCGAGCTCCACATACGACCCGCTCGTCAGTGTTACCGGGATCGTGAGCTCCTGCCCGTTCACTTCGAGCGTCGGGTGGTTCAGCTCGACCGGCGTCGTATGCAGCGCCTTGATGGGGCTGAGTGCCACGCTTGCCGTGTCGTTCGGCGGCAGGTCGTTCAGGTACAGGTTCAGCTCGCTCACGTGGTCCCGGATGAGCCGGTTGCGGAAGATGCCGTGCTGGCTGTAGTAGGGCCACTCGTGGCTACGATAGGCGGCGGCATCTCGCTCACGCATGAGCAGCGCGAAGTACCGCCATCCCTCGAAGTCAATGGTGATGTAGTGCTCCGCGTATGAGTGCGAGTACTCTCGCGGGTTGCTGAGCTGAACATTCAGGATCTCGCCCTTGCCGTCGCCGTGGACCCACAGCCCCATCGCGTCGCGCGGGCCCATGTCGACGTGCGGCTGGAAGCGCCGTCCCACCCTTGCCCATGCGCCGTGCCGGGTATCCCGCGTGCTGGTGGCGGTAATGCGCAGGCTCGGCAGGCCGGGCTGCGCCTGCTCATCGGGCCACTCGACCGTGTGGGTCACGCCCTTCGCGTCGGCGTGGACGGTGAACTCGTCCTGATCGGCGCAGTCGGCGATGGTCAGCGCGTCCGGGCTGTCGTAGGCGTGGGCCGAGTGGAGCGCCTCGATCCGCAGCCTGACCGGCTGGCGCTCGAAGCGGTTGGTGACCACCCACGAGCTCGTCGGCCCGTCCGTCGCCGTCACCTTGTGCTCCATGGAGTCCGTCGGCACGAACATCCACTCGCCGTCGTCGGCCTGTCGCAGCCGGAACTCCTCTCCCGGCTCCCGCAGCCTTTGCTTCACCGCCTCTGAGAAGTACCCCGCCAGCCGCAGCCGCTCGTACTGCCCGATGGTGGTCAAGTACTCCGGCATCCGGGCGTTGGCGGGCCGCTGGAGAGCGCCTATCCCCTGGATCGACATCGGCGCATCGTTGGCCAGGATCTTCCCGCAGAAGTACTCGATCTCATCGGGCATCTCGGCCCGGTTGAAGCCGCTGGGCCCGAGCACTGCCCACCATCCGAGCTGAGCCTGCACCAGCCCGCCTTTGCGATAGCGCGGAATGTCGGCGCAGTGCATGTCTACGAACTGCTTCAGTCCCCACTTCGGGTGGTCCCACGCTCCCACCCGCGAGTGGTAGTACCAGCTCCAGTGCCCCCACGAGCTCGCCTCTACCAGCGCCGGCCGCTCCAGCCTCCGGTAGATGGCGTCCCGCATCACTGCCACCGCGTGCCAGCTCCCCATCCCCTCAGCTCCATCCATGTAGATCTGGTCCATCTCGCACTCGTTGTAGACTCGCGCGATGGCATCGGCCACCTCGCCCACCAGCGTGGTGTTCTCATCCGGGTAGAACGCCAGGTAGCGCTGGCGCAGGTGATCCACCGCCGCGCCCTCGGCGTGGGCGGCGACGGTGGTACCGAAGGCGCCCCGCGTGCACTCGAGGAACCCGTACGGCTCCTCGCGGGAGATGGCCGCGTAGTGAAGCAGCTCCGTCCCGATACGCACCACGTTCCCCGACCCCGCGTAGCTCCAGATCGTGTCGTGTCTACCCGGCGGCTCGAGCGTGGGGATCGTCTTGGCATCGGGCGCGACGTCCTCGGCCAGGGTGTAGGTAGCATCCGCCGCCAGCCGCGCATCGGGCACGGGGGTGACCCACGGGTCTTTGGTGGCGATGCATCCGGTTAGTGTGTGCATCCCCGCCTTCAGACCCGCGTCGTGGATCCGCCGCACGGCCCGCCGCATGCCCTCCAGCCCGCTCGGGAAGAGCGCCGGGTTCGGCTCATAGTGCCCGAGAGACTTCCACCACCCGCTGAAGTGGATGTGGGTGAAGCCCCCTCGCTTCGCCAGGTCGATCCAGGCGTCGACGGTGTCCTCGGAAACGCGCGCGAAGACATACGAGCCCCTGTTCGCCTCCGCATCCAGCGCCCATGGGCCGCCGAGGGCCGACCGCGGAAGGCCCTCCCTGCGCACCACCTCTTGCAGCACGCTCCGCAGGCGCTCGCTGGGGCCGGCCACGAGTGCCGCCCTGGCTCCCACCATGCCGTAGTCATCCTGCGCGGTCGCGCGGAGCGTCGGCGGGGTGCCTCCAAGAGTGACGTGCGTCTGCAAGTTCAGAGCCCGCACGCAGACGCCAAAGTCATCGTCCCCGACCAGCCCCGACATCGGGTTGCGGTACTTGCCCGGCGGAAGCTGGAGGGTCAGGAAGGTGAGCTCGTCGACCTCCTCGCCCTCGACCGAATCGACCTCTAAGGTGATGTAGCCGTCCCTCGCGTTCAGGCGAACGACGGCCCGCACGGCGGCCCTGCCGAACTCGATCTGCAGCTTCCCATCTGCGTGGGTGCATCGCGCGGCCCGCAGCGTCTTGCCGCCCGCCCTCACCGAGGCAAGGGGCACGGGCTTCTCGAGCAGGTCCCGCCCCGGCTTGCGGTCAACCAAGGCGATGCACTGAGCCCTCTCATCGATCTCGAGCCTGACGAATGCCGTCTCCACCGTGGCGACGGCCGCCATGCGCTGGTCTGCGTCGGAAATGACCTCATACGCCCGCCCGGCCGTTCGGAGTGGCGCCTCGGTGGCATACGAGGCCAGGATTTCGTCCGCAGAGAGAGCCGTGTTGTGCACCTTCACCTCATCGATCAGCCCCCTGTGGCATTCCCCGCTGCCGCCCCATCGCGCGATCTGTCGGTCGCCTGCATAGCCCACCGGGTAGTCCCATTTCGCCGAGCCCACCTTCAAACCGTCCACGTAGGACGTGATGTCCGGTCGCTTGAAGGTCGCGGCGAGGTAGCACCAACGGCCAAGCTCGATCTTGCCCAGCAGCGGCGCGGAGATCTCCTTCCAGCCGCCTCCCGGATCGGACGCCGCGTGGCCCGGCCGCCCCATCCGAAACGAGCAGGTTTCGTCCCGCACGAACAGCAGGAACCCTCCCGGGCTCCATCGCCCACCCGTGAGAATGTTCGGGTAGCGCCCGCCGGCCTCCCACAGCACCCACGCCTCCACCGTCAGCTCCTCGGAGCCGTCCAGCCCCTCGATCTCGGGGACCGACACATACGAGTCGCTCCCCGTGAATTGCAGCGCCGTCCCGAAGGCCCCCTGTACCCACTGGGTGCCCCAGAGGTCCGCGTCGTTGGCCTCACCGGAGGCATCCTGGGCGAAGTACCCCCCGCCGTCGTCGAACTTCCAGTGCCCGAGCAACCCGTCCGCCCCACTCGCCGCGCCGGCGCCGAGGGCCAGAGCGACAAGCCACAGGGGCGCGCACTTGAGCGGCGTGGTCATCGCTGTCATCTGCCGACTTCCTCTGACGTAAGTCATGGGGCAGGCCTTCGCCGACGGCCGGGCCTTACCCTCGCCCTCAGCAAGGGGGCCGCGCGCGCGATCGAGAAGTGCCGCCTGCTGACCTCCGAACGTCACGGGAGGCAGGGAGGACCGATGGCAGCGACGGAGCGCCGCCGTTGGCCGACACTCCTGTCGGCGTGTGTGATGGCGGCACGGTCAAGCGCGTCCGAGGCAGGCCCAATGGCGGAGCACCGCTGGCCCCTCGAAGAAGCCCATCTGCGCCTGGATGCGGCGATCCCGCAGATCGTTGCGAGGGTAGGTGACTGCCGATCGCATGTGTACGGCGATCAGACCAGCGAATGCCCGCGGACACACTTGGGGATCCAGACCGGTGTAGAGCTTTGCGTCGTTCGTGGGGGGCAGGGCGGGAACCGCCGGCCACGCGTGTAATGGCGCGAGGTGGGGCAGTCCTCAGGGGCAGACAGCCGTAGCAAGGCCTCGCGCGGCGCCTCTACTGAGCCAGCTCGCACGGCTATGAGACTTGCGACAGTCCCAGACCAAGAACTCGCTTCCCAGGGTCGCTACGGGCCTCCTGGGCGATGTGACGTAACGACTTGTGCGCGACCCTTGCGAACCTAACGGCGGCCGGTATTGGTGTCGCAAGGGTCGGTTCGGACGCTGTTTCTCCTCGGTCTATGGCGGCACCCTCTCGGGCGTGATCCGGCGCCATTGCATGACTGAAGCAGCCTCGGACTACCGAGTGCCTGCCGTGAGTGCGAATCAGCGTGCGCGGACTAGCTCGCAGGGGCAAAATGCTTCGATCGAACGCGCGAGGGGTGTCGACGGAACAGGCCATGCTATCACACAGCGCTGGCGGCCCATCTGGCGCGATAGTCCCGCCGCCCATACGCGCTCAGATGGTCTGATGCGCCCTACGCCCCGCCGATGCAGAATACGTTGCCGCTTGCAGTGGAGACGTACAGTCGCCCGTTAGCCGCGGCCATGCCGTCGAACACGGGCACATCGGCGAAGGGTACGTCGGCCACCTTCCTTCCGTCTGTCGCCGAATACGAGGTGAGCACACCGCCGTGCTCCGCTGGGCCAGCGGTGTACAGGGTCCGGTCGCTCAAGAGCAGCCCCTGCACCTGGCCGCGACGGAGCTGTACTGTCCAGAGCGTCGTCTCCTTGCCGATCGCGTACGAGGCGTCCGGGCGCTTTGCGAAGAGAAGCACGCTGTCGCCCATGCTCCTGGTCGCCTCGACGCCGAATACGGTGTCACTGGAGTAGCACAGGATGAGCCCCTTGATCCCGCGATAGGCCCAGTGCGTGGCCTGGTATCGCTCCAGCTGGGAGCCGTACTGCCGGTCGTGGAGGAAGCCGAAGGGAAACACGGCGGTGGTGTCCCGTCCCTGGCCGCTCACGAGGTAGTCATGCTTCCACCGCTTCGGCCCGAAGGAGCGGTCCTTGTACCACGTCCTGCTCCTCTCGCCGGTCTCGAGGTCGAACATCAGCTGGCCCATGAACACCGCGCTGTCGTTGCCGACCAGCAGGTCGTTCACATGATTGTCGTACCAGGTCTCCCGCTCGTTGTGGTCCACGTGGGTCTTCCAGGCGATTCCTCCGGTGAAGGGATCCGCCCCGTAGACGAAGACGCCGTCCTCGGTTCGACCATGGCGCCCACCGGCGAAGTAGGCCATGTCGCCGTTGACCAGGACGCCGGGTACCGGCCACAAGGACTCGACCCGGCTGTAGGCCACGATGCGCCGTTCCGCCAGCGAGGTGCGGAAGCGCCAGACGAGCTCGCCGTCGGAGGCCCGCAGGCAGTAGACCCAGCCGTCGTTGGCGCCAAAGAGGCATAGTCCTCGATGGATCGTCGGCGGGGCCTCGACGCGGCCTCCGACCAGGTAGGACCACCGGAGTTCCCCGGTCTCTGCATCGAGTGCTGAGACCTGCTGGGAATCCGGGGCGGCCACGAAGACCTTCCCCTCCGCCACCACGGGTGGTGTGATCGCTCTGCCATGCGGCGTTCGTTGCTGGCTGACGACTCGCGTGCTCCAGAGGGCCTTCAGCTCGCCCGGCAATGGCGCACTCGTGGCACCGCTGCGGGCGATGTCGCGCCGGTAGGTGGTCCACTCATGCTCCGCCTGCGCCCCGCCGCGCTCGTGGATCGAGCCGTAGGCCGGGCCCTTCTCAAGCGGGTCGGTCGGCACGGCGGGCTCGTCAGGGCTGTCCGTCGGCGCAGGGGCGAAGGCCACATGGCCCCTGAGATACGCAATGCAGCTGCAGCTGATTGGGAAGGTGTATACCAGGCCGTTAGCGGGGAGGTGACCGACACGACATCCGTTCTTGTAGAAGCCGGGGCTGAGCCGCTTGCCGGTCTCCAGGGAGTAGAAGATCGACATGGTGCCGAGGATGTAGTTCTCACACGCAACGACACGGCCGCAGTGGGCTCTGGGCGCGCCCTCGAACGTTCTCCTGAGTTCGCCCGTGACTGGGTCGAATCCCCTGTAGCCGCTCGCGCCCATGCTCTTCTCGTTGATCCAGATGAGCCCTCCCGCGTAGGCGGGATCGTCCCATACGCCGTGGTAGTCGCTCCGCGTGTGCGGGCGCTTCCAGAGCATGCGTCCGTCATCGGCGTCGAGGACGTGGTATGTCCCCTGTTCCTGGTTGTCTCTGCCGGGTTTGGATGTGGAGTGCATCTCGTAGAGCACCAGCACGTCCCGGTAGTACGCCAGGATCTCTCCGG